>NZ_JAMYKU010000009.1:0-225262 GCF_040317575.1 Mesorhizobium sp. M1423 | reverse complement strand
GGCACGGACGCCTCCCTTCGAATGGTTGCAACACTCCATTCTGGCACAGCGATGCCGTCGGGGGGCGTCCACCCCATCAGCTTTGTGGTGTCTGTCCACCAAAGCTGTCAGTCAGCTGTCGGCCCCAAAGGCGACATCAGAACATCTCCTTGGCAAAGACCGCGTCTGGCGCCTTGGCGACGTTCGTTGGCACCACAAGGTAGCAGGCTTGGCCCTGAAATCATTGAAGATTTTTTGGACAGGACGCTACCAAAGGTTCATGTTTTTGTTGTGATTTCAATAGCTTATAGGTAGGCTGGTAGCGGGAGAGGGACTTGAACCCCCGACCCCAGGATTATGATTCCCGTGCTCTAACCAACTGAGCTACCCCGCCAGGGCGGCGAAGGCCCGAAATCCAGCTTAAATCGGCAGGCATATCGGCGCGTTCGCCAAGGTCGCGCGGATATAAGGTTGCGAGGCCAAGCCTGTCAAGCATCGAAGTGGCTGCCGCGCCGGCATATTGCTGGCGCCTAAAGCTTTGCCGGGCAGACATTTGGGCGCACAGGCCGGGGTTGAGTTCGGCGAGGCACGTCGCTATGTCTCGCCCACGAAAGCCATGGTCAGAAATTGATGAAACCGCGCATTGCAGTCCTCGGTTGCGGATACTGGGGCAGCAACCACATCCGCACCCTCAAGGCGCTCGGCGCGCTGCACGCGGTTTCGGACGTCAACCCTGCGCGTGCGGAAGGTTTTGCCAGTGAGCAGGATTGCCTGGCGATCGAGCCGGAGGCGCTGTTTGCCCGCGACGATGTCGACGCCATCGTCATGGCGCTGCCGCCGCAGTTCCATGCCGACATGGCGGTGCGCGCCGTGCTCGGCGGCAAGGACGTGCTGGTGGAGAAGCCGATCGCGCTGACGGTGGCCGATGCCGAGCGCTCGGTGCAGGCGGCCGCCGACAATGGCCGTGTCTTCATGGTCGGCCATGTGCTGCGCTTCCATCCCGCATTCGAGACGCTGAAGGCGCTGATCGACAATGGCGAGCTCGGCGAGGTCCGCTACATCCATTCGCATCGGCTCGGCCTCGGCAAGTTCCACACCGAAAACGATGCGTTGTGGGATCTGGCGCCGCACGATCTGTCGATGATCCTGGCCATCACCGGCACCGAGCCAGTCGAGGTGCGCGGCGAAGGCGCTGCCCTTCTCGACAATCTCAGCGACTTTGCGCATCTGCACATGCGCTTTCCCAACGGCCTGCGCGGCCATCTGTTCGCCTCGCGGCTCAACCCTTACCGCGAACGGCGGCTGACCGTGGTCGGCACCAAGGCGATGGCGGTGTTCGACGATGTCGAGCCGTGGGAGCGCAAGCTTGCCGTCTACCGCCACGCGGTGTGGCAGGACAGCGGCCAATGGGCGTTCACCGCCAACGAGCCGTCCTATGTGGCGGTCGGCGAGGGCATGCCGCTGACGCGCGAGCTGGAGCATTTCATCCACTGCATCGAGACGCGGGCCGAACCGCGCACCAGCGGCGAGGAAGCCATCCGCGTGCTGCGCATCCTGACCGCCGGCACCGTCGCCCACACCAGGCCCTAAGCGAAAAACGCCGTCTATTCGGCGGGAACCCGCGCCGGCTGGACGGCAAGCCGCGTCAGCATCGCCTCGGCTTCGGCGCCGCGCTCGGAGCGCTCGATGAAGCCGCCGCCGAACACGCGCGCCTCGTTTCCGTCGTCGGAATAGAGCACGCAGGCCTGACCGGGGGCGATGCCGGACTCGCCGTCGACCAGCTCCACCGAAGTGACGCCGGCGCGGTGATGCAGCACCGCCGGGCGCGGCGGCCGCGTCGAGCGCACCTTGGCGAAAAGCTCAAGCCCGGCCGCCGGGATATCGGTTAGCGGGCCATCGCCCAGCCAGTTCATATTGCGCAAGAAGATCTTGTGGGTTTCCAGCGCCTCGCGCGGGCCGACGACGACGCGGGCCCGGTCGGCGTCGAGATGGACGACGTAGAGCGGCTCACCGGAGGCGATGCCGATGCCACGGCGCTGACCGACGGTATAGCGCAAAATGCCCTCGTGGCGGCCAAGCACGCGCCCGTCTATATGGACGATATCGCCCGGATTGGCGGCAGCCGGCTTCAGCTTGGCGATGATGTCGGAATATTTGCCCTGCGGCACGAAACAGATGTCCTGGCTGTCCTGCTTGGCGGCGACCGTCAGTCCCATCTCCTCGGCGATGGCGCGAACCTCAGGCTTCGACAGGCCGCCGAGCGGAAAACGCAGATAGTCGATCTGCGCCTGGGTGGTGGCGAACAGGAAGTAGCTCTGGTCGCGGTCGGCGTCGACCGGCCGGTAAAGCGCGCGGTGGGCGCCATTGGCGCCGGAACGGATATAGTGGCCGGTGGCCAGCGCATCGGCGCCGAGTTCCTTGGCGGTCGCCAGAAGATCGGCGAATTTCACCGTCTGATTGCAGGAGACGCAAGGGATCGGCGTTTCGCCGGCGACATAGCTCTCGGCGAACGGGTCGATCACCGCCTTGCGGAAACGCTCCTCGTAGTCGAGCACGTAATGCGGGATACCGAGCGTCTCGGAGACGCGGCGGGCATCGTCGATGTCCTGGCCGGCGCAGCATGAGCCGGCCCGGTGCGTTGCCGCGCCGTGGTCGTAAAGCTGCAGCGTGACGCCGACGACGTCGTAGCCCTCGTGCTTTAAGAGACCGGCAACAACCGACGAATCGACACCGCCCGACATGGCGACGACGACACGGGTGTTTTCGGGGCGTCCGGGAAGATCGAGGCTGTTCATGGTTCTTTCGTTCTGCGCGGCGCTTCAATGCCAATGGCCGGAATATAGGTCAAGCGTCCCGGCCGCGCCAGCTTTGCAGGCCGGCTCATTTTTCCAGCCGGGTTCAATGCGCGTGCCGGCAGATATCTCAAATGCCGACGAAAAGACTAACGCGGCGTTCATGATCCTTACCTATCCATTAGGGTCTGCTTAGCCAAATTTTAAAGCTGTGGCGGTAATGTGGTGGGGATTGGGTCTTTGAGTTTTTTGTAGAGAGTACGATGACCGATCTAATTAGACCGCGAGTCAAATACGTTATCGGGCCTGACGGCAGCCCACTTACCATCGCCGATCTGCCGCCGACGAACACACGTCGCTGGGTTATCCGGCGCAAGGCGGAAGTGGTGGCGGCGGTGCGTGGCGGGCTTTTGAGCCTGGAAGAGGCGTGCCAGCGCTACAAGCTCACCACCGAGGAATTCCTGTCCTGGCAGGCGTCGATCGACGAATACGGCCTTGCCGGGCTGCGCACCACGCGCATCCAGCAATACCGGCATTAGTCCGATAAGGGCGCTGATCCGCGCCCTTAAAGTTTGCCGGAGCGACGATCTGGGATTTCAGACCGTCAGCACCACCTTGCCGATCGGCCTGGTGGCGAGAAAGGCATGGGCGGCACCGGCCTGTTCGAGCGGAAACGCCTTTGCCACGTGGACGGCCAGCTTTTTCGCGTCGATCAATTTGCCGAGTTCCACCAGAGCGGCACGGTCGGGCACCACGGACATGCGCTCGACGCGGATGCCTTGCGTCCTGGCCTTTGCCTTGGTGGCATCGCTGACATCGAGCAGCGACACCAGAACACCGCCGGCCTTGAGCACTTTTAGCGATTGCTCCGCATGCTCGCCGCCGAACGGCTCCAGAACGAGATCGATGTCGCGAGCCTTTCCGGTGAAATCATCCTCTGTGTAGTCGATCACCTCGTCGGCGCCGAGCGAGCGGACGAAATCGAGCTTTTCCGGGCTGGCGGTCGCGACGACGTAAGCACCGCGCGCCTTGGCGATCTGCACCGCCAGATGGCCGACGCCGCCGGCTCCGGCGTGGATCAGCACGCGCTGGCCAGGATTGAGCCGGCCATGGCGGACAAGGCCTTGCCAGGCCGTCAGGCCGGCCAGCGGCAGCGCGGCGGCTTGGGCGTGGTCTATGCCTTCAGGTTTCGGCGCAAGCTCATCAGCCGGGACAGTGGCGAGTTCGGCGTAAGCTGCCGCCTGTTTGGGAAAGCGCGACATGCCAAAGACGGCATCGCCGACCTTAAGGCCGGACAGGCCGGAGCCCAGCGCCTCGACAGTTCCCGAAACGTCCCAACCAAGGATGAAGGGCGGCTCGCCAAGCAGCGGATAGTGGCCGCCGCGCACTGCGCCGTCGACCGGATTGATGCCGGCCGCCTCGATGCGGACCAGCACTTCGCCGGCCTCGGGTGATGGCGCGGGACGATCGGCAATGACGAGGACGTTGGGTGCGCCGAAGGAATTCTGGATAATGGCACGCATGGGAGGCTCTCTCCTGCTGGTTTGATATGCCACTATCATTTGGATAGTAATATTCTCTTGTCTAGTATGTACCTTTTTGATATATACGCACCTCATGGATAGCGAAGATTGTTTCCCTTCCGGTTATGACGCGTTCCGACGGACGTGCCCCTCGCACGCGGTGCTTGAGACGCTCGCCAGCAAATGGGTCCACCTGGTGATTTGTGCGTTGCGCCGGGGCCGGCTCCGCAACGGCGAATTGGCGGGCAAGCTCGAAGGCATCACCCCGAAAATGCTGACGCAGACGCTGCGTATCCTGGAACGCGACGGCCTGGTGCGGCGCGAGGTGTTCCCGGTCATTCCCCCGCGGGTCGAATACGAGCTGACCGAACTTGGCCAGAACCTGGCAGGACTGCTCAATCAGATCAGGGCCTGGTCGGAGCAGCATGTGCCCGACATCAAGGACGCCCGCGCGCGGGCGGCCGAACAGCAAGAAGATCTGGATGCCTGAGGCCGGCACCGTTCGGTGCACAGCAATAGCGCTCAAGCGCGACGCGCGTTAAAGCCTTGTTTTCAGCCGATCATGGCGCTGCGGCCGCCGGCTTCCGTGTCGCGCGCCTTGGTGTCGCGCGATTCGAGCATCTCGGCCTTGGAAAGCTCCGCTTCGGCTTCGCTCAGCAATGATTCGGCGACATTTCGCTGCTGGGCGAGGTCGCTTTGCGAATTTCTGAGGTTGTCGCGGCGCAGGCGTGCCGCCTTGGCGAAGGTCGGATAGGCAAAATGATTGATGTCGGTGATGCCGGCCTTCTTCTCTTCGGCCGCGATCTGAAGTTCCAGCTCGACGGCCATGCGCTCGAACTCGGCGATCATCATGTCGAGCTGCAGCAGCTGCCGCCGCTTCTCGCTCACCTGAAATTGCTTCAGCCGAACGAGGTTTTCACGTGACTTCATGATTCGGTACTCCCGGAAACGCACACCTGCACATATCGTCCAATTCACCCGGCAAGGCCCAGGCTTCACCCGTTTCCACCGGCTTTCCCGGAACTATGGGAAACAAACTCCTAAAGTTTTTTGCCGGCGGTAACCATTCGTTTACGGGCATTGTTAATCATACGGCTCAGGACTTAAGGGCGGGTAAAAATTCTGCTACTCGTCGCGAAACCCGGCCAACGAGTCCGAAGAGTCACTTAGTCTGGCTTATTAATGTGCTGCATTAACGGTTTGGGTCTGTGATTCATTATTGGATTCAACAAGGTGTAGAAAGGGGTTAAAAAATCTGATACCGTCATGGACGGGGAATTAGGTTTTATTAACCATTCGATGGCAGCCTCTGCTCAGGCAATCACTGCTCCGGTCCTGGACGGGTCGTGAAATGGTCCGGCAGCAGAAAAGGGGAATGAAATGCGCGTTCTGCTGATAGAAGACGACAGTGCAACCGCACAAAGCATCGAGCTGATGCTGAAATCGGAAAGTTTCAATGTCTATACGACCGACCTTGGTGAAGAGGGTGTCGATCTAGGCAAGCTTTACGATTACGACATCATTCTCCTCGATCTCAATCTCCCCGACATGTCGGGTTATGAAGTTTTGAGGACACTTCGCCTGTCCAAGGTGAAGACGCCGATCCTCATCCTCTCCGGCATGGCCGGTATCGAGGACAAGGTGCGCGGCCTTGGCTTCGGCGCCGACGATTACATGACCAAGCCCTTCCACAAGGACGAACTGGTCGCCCGCATCCATGCCATCGTGCGGCGTTCCAAGGGCCATGCCCAGTCGGTCATCACCACCGGCGACCTGGTGGTCAATCTCGATGCCAAGACCGTTGAAGTCGGTGGCCAGCGCGTGCATCTGACCGGCAAGGAATATCAGATGCTGGAGCTGCTCTCGCTGCGCAAGGGTACCACGCTGACCAAGGAAATGTTCCTCAATCATCTCTATGGCGGCATGGACGAACCGGAGCTGAAGATCATCGACGTCTTCATCTGCAAGCTGCGCAAGAAGCTCGACGCCGCATCGGGCGGGCAGAATTACATCGAGACCGTCTGGGGCCGCGGCTATGTGCTGCGTGAGCCGGAAGATATCCGCGTCAGCGCCTGATCCCGAAAAGTGGATGCCGGTTTTCGGAAAAGAACACAGTAAAACAATAAGATAGAGCCTCATCCCGATTTCATCGGAATGGAACGACCCCTGGTCAGGCGGCAATCTTCAAGGCGCGGAAGCACTCGAGCAATTGCGGCCGGTTGAACGGCTTCAGCAGGTAACCCTGGGCGCCGGCGCGTTTTGCCCGCATGATCGCCCCGACGTCGACCTCGACCAGCGAAATCAGAACTTGCGGCAATACCGGGCTTTCCATGGAGCGCACGCGGCGGATGAGGTCCTGCGCCTGCATGTCCGGCAAGGCGCCGTCGACGACGATGATGTCCGGCATGTCGGCACTGCACATCTCGATCGCCTCATGGCCGCTGGCGGCTTCGATCACCATCATGCCGGAGCCGCCCAGGATACGCTTTGCAACCTTCCTGATGACGCTCGAATTGTCGACGAACATGCAGCGTTTCATTCCCGGACCCTCTTTGCCATGCGGCGAACCGGCAGCGTCGTGGCATCTGCCGGGGAACATAGGCCGATCTGGTAAAGAAGCCGAAAAGCCGTTAGGTAAAATTTTCCTGAAGGTGTTGTAAGCGAAATCTTCTTTCGCAATGCTTCATCCAATCAATCCGCAAGTCCGTCTCGCAGATGTTAAGACAGTGCCGCAAATATGACCTGGAGAAATACTTCGCGCTCTTTTGGAGAACTTCAGCCTACGGAAAGGACGATCTCGTCGGCGGTCGCATGGATCGATATCGTCATGTTGGCTTCGCGGGCCAAAAGCAGCGTGTAATAGGGTTGCACCGAATGCGCGTCGATCGGCTCTTCCGGTCTGTGGCCGGAATGCAATTCCAGGAATTTGGGCGGCACGCGCAGCATCGGGCCGCTCGCCGCGAGCGCAAAGCGCGGCTCGGTCTCGAGGTTCTCCAGCGTGACCACCAGCCTGCCGCCGCGCGGAATGGCGGCGTTGGCGACGAGGATGAGGTTGAGCAGCAGCTTGACCTTGTTCTTGGGCAATAGGGCGCGGGTTCCGTTCCAGACCAGTTCCGGCTTCTCGTTCTTCAGGAAGGCGATGGCCACGGCCTCGGCGTCCCCGGTGTCGATCAGCATGCCGGCCGAACCGGCGGCGCCGAAGGCGATGCGGGCGAATTGCAGGCGGGCGGAGGCGTTTTTGGCGCTTTGGCGGATCAGCTTCATGGCGTCTTCGTCGGCGCCGCCTTCGTCGAGCAGCTCAAGCCCGTTGTTTATGGCGCCGACCGGCGAAATGATGTCGTGGCAGACCCGGCTGCACAGCAGCGCTGCCAGGTCGGGTGCGGAAAGGGTGAAAAGCTCGGCCATCGGCAAAAATCCCTGCAAATTTCACAACAAAATGACCGGGCGATCATGATCACGCCTGTCCACACGAATCACCCTCTCTCCCAAGCATTGTGAATACACAGCGCTTGTGCGTGCAGCAACAAATCCAAAATTATCATTGTCGAAAATGGTGTGTTCACGCAGCCTGGGTGCTGCGCGGGCCTGCGAAAACAGCCTTCGAACCGCCATGTTCATGTGAGAGTTTAATGGTTGAAAAAGGATTACGGCATAGTTTGCCCCTAACAGTCATCCTTAACGGCCGCCAAAGAGCCGTACGGGTGCGAGGCGTCGGCGAAAGTGCTCCCTGACGGAGATTGGAAGCATGGTTTCCCGATTCTACGACCGGACTTTTTTCCGTGTCATCTCAATGACGATCGCGCTCATCGGCCTTGTCGCCTTTTCGACATCGGCCGCGCGGGCGCAAGAGTACACCGCCCAGGAGATCGTTGATTCCGGTCATAAATTCTTCGGCGCGACATCGGGTGGGCTGGCCACGGTCGTCGAGAAGATTTTCGCCACCTATGGCCTGCCGAACGGCTATCTGCTCGGCGAAGAGGGGTCCGGGGCGCTGATCGGTGGCCTGACCTATGGCGAAGGCACGCTCTACACCAAGAATGCCGGCGATCACAAAGTGTTCTGGCAAGGCCCGTCGCTCGGCTGGGATTTCGGCGGCGAGGGCTCGCGCGTGATGATGCTGGTCTACAATCTCGACGATGTGAGCAGCCTCTATAACCGCTTTGGCGGCGTCGCCGGCTCTGCCTATGTCATCGCCGGCGTCGGTTTCAACGTGCTGAAGAACAACAATGTGCTGCTCGTGCCGATCCGTACCGGCGTCGGCGCCCGTCTTGGCGTCAATCTCGGCTACCTCAAGCTCACCCAACGCGCGACCTGGAATCCGTTCTGACCTGCACGATGGCGCCACTGCGGTTGGCCCTGTGATCCCACGGTCTGAGCTTTGCCGCGGCAGACCCTTGCCGCGGCGCCGGATTTCCGTCATGCGAAGATGGCAAAGTCGAACTTTGACCATTGCCTGCCGCCCATAACGGCCGGCCATGCATAACGGATAGTCATCTTGGTCCAGTCGATCCTGTTCTTTGTCCTCGGCTTTCTCTGCGCGGGCTTTCTGGCGCTGATGATTGCCCCGGCCGTCTGGCGGCGGGCGGTGGCGCTGACGCGCAGGCGCGTCGAGGGTTCGATGCCGCTGACGCTGGCCGAGATCCAGGCGGACAAGGATCGCGTCCGCGCCGAGTTCGCCGTTTCGGCGCGCCGGCTCGAAATGACCATCAAGTCATTGCGCGAGAAAGCCGCCGAACAGCTGGTCGAGATCGGCCGCGACCGCGAAGCCCTGAAGGAATTGGCGGCCGAGCGGCAGGACAAGAACCGGGTCGTCGCCGACCTCACAACCAGGAGCGAGGAGCTTCGCAAGCGCGATGAGCAGCTGCAGCAGCTGTCGGAGAGGCTTGCGGAGACCGAGCGCGCACTCGAAAAGCGCGGGCTCGAACTGCGAAAACTGGAGCACATGTATGACGACGCCAGTTTTTCGTCCAGCAGCCGGCAGATCGAGCTGGTGGCGCGCGAATCCGAGCTGCAGAAGCTGGCAAGCGACATTTCGCTGCTGCGCGGCCAGCGCAAGGAGGCGGACAGGCGCAGCCAGGAATTGACAGCCGAAAGCAAGGTTTTGCGGGACGCGCTGAAGGCCGAGAAGAAAAGAACCGGCGACTTGGAAAAGAAGGTCGAACGCCTGCTCGCCACGCTGGCCGATCGCGAGGACAGGCTGGAGCGCCGCGAAAAGGAACTGGTGCGCCTTCGCGAAAGGGCGAAAGGCGCTGAAAGCCCGCCTGCGGCGGCCCTTGCCGGCATGCCAGGAAGCCAGGTCAATGCGACCGCCAACGGCGACATCGAAAAGGCAAGCGCCAAGCTCGATGCCGACCGCGAGCGGCTGGAGGCCAGGCTGACATCGCTGGCACGCGAGAACAGGAGGCTGAAGACAGATCTTGCTGCCGTCGAAACATCGAAATCACACGCCGGAGACGATACCGGCAGCGCCAGCGCGGCATTGCGCGAAGAGATGAACGATCTGGCAGCGCAAGTCGTCGCCTTGACGGCCAAGCTCGACGGCCCGGATTCGCCGATCGCCCAGACGCTTGCAGCGCCTGAGGATGCGCGGCCGGAGAGCGGCGGACGCAGCCTTGCCGATCGCGTGCGGGCGCTGCAGAAGGCCGCATCGACCAACTGAGACGCCGCAAGCGCAAGAGCGAGACGCCCGGCTCTAAAGCGCGTCGTGTTCGACCGGCCTCATGCGACGCGCTTTATGTTCTTGTTTTGATGCATGTCGTTACCGCAAAACCGCTGCACACTTTTGCGCGACATGCATCAGGCCCCGGAAAAATGATGAAGTGCGATGGCTGACGCCGCTGCGACATTCAGGCTGTCGAAATCCTGCGCCATACCGATCCGCAGCGTCTGCAGGCGAGCAAGCAGGCTTTCCGGCAGGCCTTCGCCCTCGGTGCCGAGATAGAGAGCCAGCCGCTCGTTTCTCTTGGCATCGCGAATGTCGATTTGCCCGCGCGGCGACAACGCGAATTGGCTGAAGCCTTGCTGGTCGAGTATGGCGATGCAGCCGGCGGCGTCGGCAAAGGAGGCGAAGGGGACTTTCAAGGCGGCGCCCACCGAGACGCGGATTGCCTTGCGGTACAGCGGATCGCAGCAGGTCGGATCGAGAAGCACGGCATCCGCGCCAAAGGCGGCGGCATTGCGGAAGATCGAGCCCATATTGTCATGATTGGCGATGCCGACCAGCACAACGATCAGCGCGCGGGCGGGCAGCGCGCCGAGCAAGGCCTCAGCGGAGATGGCCGCACCTTTGCGGCCGATCGCCAATATGCCGCGATGCATGTGGAATCCGGCGATCCTGTCCATGATTTCGCTGGATGCGACATAGATCGGGAGCCCGGCAGGCGCCTTGCGCAGGACGTCATCGAGGCCGGCCAGCCGGTTTTCGAGTACCAGCACCGATTCTGCCTCGAAGCGCCGGGCGGCGAGCAGCGTGTCGAGCACCACCTTGCCTTCGGCGACGAAACGGCCTTGCCGGCCGGCAAGATCTCGCTCCCGGATGTCGAGATAGGCGGCGACGCGGGGATCCTGCGGGTCGTCTATGCGGATCGGATTCATGGCTTCCTCGGCCGACCATGGCATCGGCCGCGAATCGGGATTCGGTTTCGGAAGGCATGATGCCGGATCCGAAGCTCGGACCGTATCTCAGCGTCCAAATGGATGCACGCCGTTCGAACGGTCAAGCCCAATCACTGGACGCCGGGCCGAGGCCCCCTGGCGACGAGAAATACTTGATTCCCGCGGCACGGCCCTTCGGCCAAGCCGCTTCAATTCAGAATTTCGATCGGGCGAAGGAACCACACAGGGCCATGCCGCGTCATAGAAGCGGGCTCCTGCTGCAGTCCTGGGAGGACATCGATGATCAGGCTCCTCCTCGTCTTCGCCGCCACGCTTGCCCTCGCATGCGGCGTGGCTCGCGCAGCCAAGCTCGATCCAGCCACCGTCAATCAGGCCCAATTCACTATCGGCGAACCGAAGGGTGTCGATCCGATGCTGCTGAAGGCGCAGATCCTTCTGGATCGCGCCCGCTTCTCGCCGGGCCTGATCGACGGTCGTCTTTCCCAGAACTTCGCCAAGGCCGTCGCCGCGTTTCAGGCGGCAAACGGACTTCCGCCCGACGGCAAGCTCGATCCACAGACCTGGAGCAAACTCATCGCAACCTCCGCCAGGCCGGTGCTGGTGACCTATGAGGTGATGCGCAAGGACGTGCGCGGACCTTTCACCAAGCGTATTCCGGCCCGCTTGGAGAGGATGGCCCGCTTGCGGCGGCTCGGTTACCGCAATGCGGTGGAGAAGTTGGCCGAGCGCTTCCATATCAGCGAACAATTGTTGAGAATGCTTAATCCTGGCACCAGTCTCAGGAAACCAGGCAGGACGTTGGTGGTGCCTGATGTCGGCAGGGGCGACCCTGCCGCCGGGGTTGCCGCCGTCGAGATCGACAAGGGCGCTCGCCTGGTGCGTGTTCTCGACCGTGCCGGCAAATGGCTGGCGGTCTACCCCGCCTCGATTGGGAGCGACGAGAAACCGGCGCCAAGCGGCACGGCAGAGGTCAAGCGCGTGGTGCACAACCCTACCTATCACTATGATCCGGACTTCGCTTTCAAGGGGGTCAAGACCAAGCGGCCCTTCACTATCGCTGCCGGGCCGAATAATCCGGTGGGATCGGTCTGGATCGATCTTTCCATCGAAAGCTACGGCATCCACGGCACGCCGGAACCGGGCAAGATCGGCACGACCTTTTCCCATGGCTGCATCCGGTTGACCAATTGGGATGCCGAAGACCTCGCCTCCATGGTGCAGCCTGGCACGAAGGTCGAGTTCAAGGACGAGATTGCGCAGGCCGCCGAAGAGCGCGCTGAGTAGCAGGCGGACTTGGCAGCAAAGCGGACTTGCCGGCCAAACGGACTTGCCGGCCAAACGGACTTGCCGGCCAAACGGACTTGGCGACCAAACGGACTTGGCGGGGCGTTCTCCGCCCCGGCCAATCAGGTCCCGGCGCGACGCAGCCGGTGAGCCATCTGCGACAGTTCACCTTCGCCGAAAATGCCGTCCAGCATGTGCAGCAGTTCGCGTACCGCGCCGGATTTGCAGGAATAATAGATCATTTGCCGGTCGCGACGGGTCTCGACAAGGTCGGAAGCCCTGAGCTTGGCCAGATGCTGCGACAAAGCGGATTGGCTGAGCGACACTTTCTCGGCTATGGCGCCGACCGACATTTCGCCCTCGGCCAGATAGCTCATGATCAACAAACGTTTTTCGTTGCCCATCAGCGTCAGAAACGCGGCCGCAGCTCCGGCGTTGGCGACTAGCTTGTTCGAGACCATAGATCCCCCATGCCTTCCTGCTCATCCGCCGCTATGGGGGCAATAGCGTCGGATTCCATAGACTTTCCCTATAGATGCACGCCAGCGATTCAGCGTCACTCGCAAAGGTAGAACATTTCGCTCAAATCTCAAGGCTTGCTTTCCATGCAAGCCGATTAACTGTGCGGCTGTGATCAATTTGCCGATCGGGCAGCCTTTGCCATGTCGACCAGGACAGGCCTGAGGTCGCGTGCCGCCTGCAGCGGATTGGGAAAAAAGACCCGGCAGACATTGTCGCCGGATACGAGATCCATCCCGTCGGCGTCGAAGCCGGTGACGATCCAGCCGTCGCGCTCGGCCCCGCCGAAATGACTTGCGTAGAGGGCAATCGCATCGAGATGGTCGGCGTTCATGTGGTCGAGTGCCGATTGCTCGCCGGCGGCAAGCTCTTCAACGATTGCTCCCGTCGCGACCAGATCGGCGCGTTCGAGCAGATAGGCCTTGCCGAAGCCGCCGTTCAGGCTGGCGCGCTCCGGTTCGAGCCGGAAGATCGAGAAGTCGCCGAGCCCGGCATAGAGCTTCGCCTTGGGATTGCGGTTGAGGTAGCGCCGCTCGGCGCGGGCGTGTTCGTTCGATCCGCGTTCGAGCCGTACGGCGCGGCAGACGAGCGTCAATCGCGGATGCGCCAGCGGATCGCCCTTGCCGGGTTCGCCGACGAGCAGCGAGCAGCGCGGGTCGGCAAGGATAGCGCCGGTATGGGCGGACAGCATCGACACCAGGATCAATGGCGTGCCGTCGATGTCGGTGGCGACACCGACCCTGCTGGCCAGCGGCGAACCGGTTCCTGGCTCGAGCACTGCCAGCGCGCCGAAACGGGCGCTGCGGATCAGCGTCTTTGCCAGCCTGATCGCCTCGGCGTCGGTCGCGCGGATCACGTCTTTCCTGGGTTCGTCCAAAGCACCACCGTCGCGTTTACTTCGGCGCCATGCGGATGGCGCCATCGAGGCGAATGGTCTCGCCGTTGAGCATCTGGTTCTCGATGATGTGCAAGGCAAGTGCGGCATATTCCGAAGGCTCGCCCAAACGGGAAGGGAAGGGCACTGCCGCACCGAGCGAATCCTGCACCTCCTGCGGCATGCCGGCCATCATCGGCGTCCTGAAGATGCCGGGCGCGATGGTGCAGACGCGAATGCCGGAGCGGGCGAGATCGCGCGCCACCGGCAGCGTCATGCCGACGACGCCGCTTTTGGATGCCGAATAGGCCGCCTGGCCGATCTGGCCGTCATAGGCCGCGACCGATGCGGTGTTGACGATGACGCCGCGCTCGCCGCCCTGCAGCGGCTCGAGCTTCGCGGTCCGGTCGGCAACCAGGCGGATCATGTTGAAGGTGCCGATCAGATTGACCTCGATCACCTTGCGGTATTGGTCGAGCGGATGTGGTCCGTCCTTGCCGATCGTCTTCATGCCGATAACGATGCCGGCGCAATTGACCAGGATGCGCGGCTCGCCGAGCGTCTCAGCCACTTCCGCGACAGCAGCGGCACCGCTTTCCGCGTCGCTCACATCGCATCGGACGGCAATGCCGCCGATGTCGGCCGCCACCTTGGCCGCCCGCTCGATGCCGAGATCGAGGACGGCAACCCTGGCGCCGCCGGCGGCAAGAGCGCGCGCCGTCGCCTCGCCAAGGCCGGAGCCGCCACCGGTGACGATCGCAATCTGGCCGTTCGGGTTCATCTCGACGTCCTCCTCCGAGCCCAGACTATTCTGCCAAGCCACCGTGCGACAGCACCGGCATGGTCACGCCATCGCCGCGATGTGCTCGCCAATCCTCGCCTGGTCGGCGTGGCAAACCTCGCCCACCAGCCTTGCCACTGCGCCCGGCACGATCTCGTGCGCCAAAAGCCGGTCGAGGTCGACCGGACGCGGCATCGAGATCTGCCCACGCGGCAGCCTCTTGAAACCGAGCGGACCGTAATAGGGTTCGTCGCCGACCAGCATCACGGCCGGCGCGCCGGCTTTGGCAGCGGCTTCGAGCGCGATTGCCACCAGCCGGCGGCCGATGCCGAGGTTCTTGAAGGCCGGCTGCACGGCGAGCGGCCCTAGCATCAGCGCGCGGCCGGCGCCCGCGGCGATGCGTGTCATCCGTACCGAGGCGACGACGGTTGCGCCGTCGACGGCCACGAAGGACAAAGCCCGTTCATGCGGGCCACCTTGGCGGATCCTGTAGGCAGCAAGCACGAAACGGCCCGGCCCGAAGGCTTCGTCATTGATGGCTTCGATTTCAGGATCATGCGCCGGAGTTTCCGGCAGGTATTTCACGTCGGCAAGGCTCATGGTCTTTGCGTTCCGGTATGCGAGGAAAGGTTTGCTGCAAGCGGCAGCGTTCGCCAGTCAGCGCTTCATCAAGCGCGGGCGCTCTTTCGTCGTCGGTCGAACCGGATCAGGGCAAAGTCGAACATGCGGATTGTCCGCTAGCACCAATTTTCAGCCGCCGCAATCGGCCGGTTGCGCTCGACGACGCAGCTGTTGACGATCTGTTCAGCGCTGGCGATTTCGGCAGGTCCATTTCATGCCCTACATCAGGCAGGAACGCGAAAGGACATTTCATGGGATTGCTAGTCGAAGGCCAATGGCAGGACCGCTGGTACGATACCGGGGAGAGCGGCGGCAAATTCGTGCGGGCGCAGTCGCAGTGGCGCGACTGGGTGACCCGCCACGGCTTCCCGGCCGAAGGGCGAAAACGTGGCTTCAAGGCCGAGCCCGGCCGCTATCACCTCTATGTCTCGCTCGCCTGCCCGTGGGCGCATCGGACGCTGATCTTTCGCGTGCTCAAAAAACTCGAGGACGTGATTTCCGTCTCGGTCGTCCATCATTTCATGGGCGCCGACGGCTGGACGTTCCTGGCCGAGGACGGCGCCACCGGCGACACGCTCTACGGCCTCGATTTCCTGCACCAGATCTACACCAGGGCCGATCCCGGCTATTCGGGCCGGGTCACCGTTCCCGTGCTGTGGGACAAACGCGAGCAGACCATCGTTTCCAACGAATCCTCCGAGATTATCCGCATGCTCAATTCGGCCTTCGACGAATGGGGCGATGCCAAGCTCGATTTCTATCCGCAACCGCTGCGCGGCGAGATCGATGCGGTCAATGCGCTGGTCTATCCCGCGGTCAACAACGGCGTTTATCGTGCCGGCTTCGCCACCACGCAGCCAGCCTACGAGGAGGCGTTCGGCGAATTGTTCTCCACGCTCGACATGCTGGAGGACCGTCTGTCAAGGCAGCGCTATCTCGTCGGCGGCCGCATCACCGAGGCGGATTGGCGGCTGTTCACGACACTGGTCCGCTTCGACCCGGTCTATGTCGGCCATTTCAAGTGCAATCTGCGCCGCATCGCCGACTATCCGAACCTGTCGAATTATCTGCGCGACCTCTACCAGGTGCCGGGCGTCGCCGGCACGGTGAATTTGCACCACATCAAGTCGCACTATTACGGCAGCCACGAGACCATCAACCCGACACGCATCGTGCCGGTCGGGCCTGAGCTCGACTATGGCGCGCTGCACGACCGCAACAGGTTCAGGAAGGCGGCGTGAGACCGGCGCCCTAGCGTAAGGTTTCTGAGTCCATCTTTGCCCTTCTGACGAGATCAGCTTTCAATGTGGTATTTCCAAATCGATTGGAGTAGCCGAGCGACGTTGCCAGGAACGCCACGATGCCGCCGATCATGACGATCTGGACCGACATCTGGAGCGGGATTGCGCGAAACGATCCCGACAGCAGAAGCACGGCCATTCCCAAACCCATTTCTATCAGGCTTGAGAAGCCGACCATTTTCCAGAATTCAGTGCGAGTAAAAAGCCGAGCATGTCGCTTTATAAAAACGAAATATGTCACGAATGCCGCAAAAAGTTGTATTGCGAACTGGATGCCTCTTCCGCTTTTTTCCAACCTGAATGGATCTATCCCAAGGACCATTGTCGAAATTAAGGCTGTAAAAAGAATTGTTGTCACAGTAATTACCGTGTAAAGTGAGATATATAGTACGATTCTAAACCTGTCGTTTTGGCTATGTTTCATTTTTCTCTTATCGCCTAATATATATATTTCTCTCGGAGAACAATGGATGTTGCCGGCCTAAACCGAAGCAGCCAAAGCTGTTGGAGAGATGATCTACCAGTAAGGCGATGCCGAATTCCCCTCAAAAACTTCGGCAATCCGCCGCAGCGTCGCCGGTGTCGTGCCTTCCGGCAAGCGGTCGAGCGGAAAGAAGCCGGCTTCGGCGATCTCGCGGTCGGGCAGCTTGGGTGCTGGCTGGTCGAACTCCTCGACCAGATAAAGGCCGACATGATCGCGGCGGCTGGCGCGGCGGTTGAAATGCAGCGATTTCAGCACCGGCGGTCCGGTCAGCGCGATGTTGCCTTCCTCGAAGACTTCGCGCGTCAGCGCCTCGATCATCGTCTCGCCCAACTCGACGCCACCGCCGGGCAGGTGCCAGCCAGGGACATAGGTGTGGCGGATGAGGAAGACGGAATTGGAAGGGCGGTCGTGGATCAAGCCGCGCACGCCGAGCGTCATCGGCCGCCGCAGTACGAAGTACAGGTGAAACAGCCTTGCCCTGAAGCCCGGCCAGCCGGTCTGGCGCAGGGCTTGCTCCGGATCCGGCGTCATCGTCCGCGAAACCGTGAGTGGAAAGCCGCGCGCGCCTCGCCTATGAAGAAAAGATGTTCAGGCTCGCGCATATTTCCGATGTCCACCTGGGGCCGCTTCCCGATGTAACCTATCGCGATCTCGCCTCCAAGCGCGTGGTCGGTTACGTCAATTGGCAGCGTAACCGCCGCCGCCACATGCACGACGCCGTCATCGACACGATCGTCGCCGACATGAAGGCCAGCGGGCCGGACCATCTCGCCATCACCGGCGACCTGGTCAATCTGGCGCTCGACGGAGAGATCGAGATGGCCAAGCACTGGCTGGAGACGCTGGGCTCGCCCAATGACGTGTCGGTCGTGCCGGGAAATCATGATGCCTATGTGCCGGGCGCCTTCGACAAGACCTGCCGGTCCTGGGCAGCATGGATGACCGGCGACGGCGTCAATACGCCGGTCGACCGCAACACCTTTCCCTATCTGCGCGTGCGCGGCGATGCTGCGCTGATCGGCGTCTCCACGGCGCGCGCCACGGCTCCGTTCATGGCCAACGGCTTCTTTCTGGAAGGCCAGGCGGAAAGGCTGCGCGACATGCTCGACGCCACAGGCAAGCGCGGCCTGTTCCGGGTGATCATGATCCACCACCCGCCGGTGCGCGGCGCCGTTTCGCAGAACAAGCGGCTGTTTGGCATCTCGCGCTTCCACAAGGTTCTTCACCGGCACGGCGCCGAGCTTGTGCTGCACGGCCATTCGCATGTGCCGTCGCTCTTCTTCATCGGCGCCCGCAAGGCCAAAATCCCGGTGGTCGGGGTCGCCGCCGCCGGGCAGGCCCCCGGCAGTTCGCATGCGCCGGCGCAATACAATCTGCTCGACATCGACGGTGAAAAGGACAATTGGCGGATCAAGCTGACGCGCCGCGGCCTGACCGGGCCGGCATTGCCGCCCAGCGACCTGCAGACAATGGAGCTTGGCGTCGAGGCCGAGGCGTCGATGGCTAGAGTAATTCCAGGAAAAGTGTGAAACGGTTTTCCGTCCGGAATTGCGTCAAAACAAAGAGATAGAGCCGTTCAGCGTTTGCGTGAAACGCTGAACGGCTCTAGAAGCTGATTTTCATTGCGACGATGCGGTCCCAGAACAGCACGAGCGAAATCGCCAGGCCGACCAGGGCGCCGGCGGCGATCAGGCCCAGGCCCGAGAAGAAGGCCGACCAGCCGTTGCTGCGCGCAGGGACATGCAGCGGCGGCTCGGCCTCCGCCACCAGGGCGCGTTTCAGGCCGGCGACGGCCTGCTCGATGCCGCCTTCCATCATCCTCTGGCGTTCGACGACGCGCTCGGCGACATAGCGCGTCACCTGATCGGCAACGACCTTCATCTCGGTCGACTCGGCGAGCACGACGCGGCCGATGCGCGTGTCCTTGAGAAAGCGGTAGGTGCGGCGGTCGCGTCCCATGGCGACATGGCTGACGGCGTCGATCCACAGCCTTGGCTGCAGGCCGGACGAGACGGCGAAGTCGAAACTGTCCATGTCGGTGGGTACGTCGCCGAACACCGGCGCGAGTTCGGCGGCAAGCAGATCGAGCCGCATACGATGCGCCTCGCGCATGTCGACGACGACGTCGTCGCGGTCGGCGAAGGCGTTCTTGACGTCGCGAATGGCATCGGACAGTTTTCGCGACTGATCGATCTGGGTGATGTTCTCGCCTGCATCCTTCATCGGCGTTGCCTCGCGGGTTTGGTTAACACCGAATTAACACAGCCGCCGGCAAAATGCACTTGCGAGATCGATGGGTGGGCAAGGGTTCGCTGGAGCAGCACCAGCGCCGCCGCGGTGCCTGTGCGAAGACCGATCAGCTCGCCGCAGCGGCGAATCCCGGACGAAGCCGCCTGCCGCGGCGCCTCATATTGCGACGGACGGCCTCGACGACCAGGCCGGGCGCTTCCTCGACCAGCATGTGGCCGGCTTCCAGCACGTGGTGCAGATGAAAACGCTTCGGCAGGCCGTCCGCTTGGCTGACGGGCAGCACCGCGTCGTCCGTCCCCCAAACCACCATCACCGGCATGTTCAGCGTTTCAAGCCGCTCGCTCGGGATGACACCTTGCCGATCATCCCTGGTCATGGCGGCTGCGAGCTCGACAAATGTCCCCAACTGGCCGGGACGCTGGCGCATCTCGTTGAGGAGATCGACCCGGTGCTGCGGGGGCTGGCTTTGCGGTCCCGACATGGCGGCAAGGCAGGCGCGGATTTCGTCGGTGCCGGCAGCGGCGGCGTAGCGGCGCAGCAGCGGGCCATTGATCTCAGGACCAAGACCGCCCGGTGCCAGCAGCGTCAGCGAAGCCATTCTTTCGGGCTCGCTCAATGCCATCAGGGCGGCCACGGCGCCGCCCATCGAATGGCCGACGAGATGGGCCCGCTTTATCCCGCGTGCGGAAAGGTCCGCAAGGACGGCACTGGCTGCGATCCTGGCCGGACCGCCGCCCGGAAAATCGAACGACAAGCCATGACCCGGCAGATCATAGGCCAAGGTCCGCGCGCCCGGAGCCAGAGGCGCGACCACATCGCGCCAGTCGTCGTGGCAGCCACCGAAGCCATGCAGGAAGACAATCGTCGTCGGGCCGGTGCCCCGTTCGGCAGCGTAAAGGGATCGGGTCATGCAAACTTAATGGGTTTGTGCCGGGATCAGTCCGGATGCCGGGGGGATCAGTCTTTGTGCCGCGATTGGTCTTTATGCCGCGATGGGTTTGGGCCGGTTCAATCGTGTCTGAATTGCGCTTTGGCCGTGCGGATGGCCAGTAAAATTTTCGCGATCAGCTGACGTCGTGCACGCGCCGGAAGACGTCAGCTGGCACCGCCAAGCCCGGCGGCGCGCAGGGCCTCTACCAGCCGGTTGGTCAGATCGGCGGGATATCTTCGCTCGACGAACGTTGCACGCGGATCGGCTGCGAATTTCGGGAATTTGGTGGTCAGTTCCTGCAGCAGCCTGCTTGCCAGCTTTTCGCGGCCGGCAGCGTTGGCACCGATCAGCCGCGCCGCCAGATAATGCGATTTCATTTCCGTCGTTCGCAAGCCGTCGCTGGCAAGCGTCGCCTTGTTCATGTCGCCCATCATGAACTCTCCTGCGAACAGCCCGTAATCCCACCATGTCGGATGGGCGCTGGCGATATCCACCGCGTGAGCAAGGATCGGGGTGCCCTCGCTGTACCTGCCGGCGAAAACGAGCCCGTAGCCATAGGCGGCGGCCATTGCGAGATCGTAGGGATTGAGTTCGTAGGCCTTGCGCATCCAGCGGATCGATTCCTCGGAATTGCCGATGCGCGAGTTGAGATAACCAAGGGCGCGGTGCGCATAGGGGCTGGTGGGGCCCATCTGGATGGCGCGATGGGCAAACATCATCGCCTTTTCCATCGTCGCGTCGGCGGGGTAGGGGTAATGGTCGGTGACCGCCTCCAGATGCAAGGACGCGAGTTCCGAATAGACGAGCGACGACTTCGCCTCCCGGTTGGCAAGATCTTCGAGGCAGCGGTAGGCGGCTTCGTGCGTCTGCGCGTTCTGGTCGAGATAATATTTGCCGTTGAGCACCAGACACGCCGTCAGCCCGGTCTGGATGCCGCTCTGCTCGATGTAATTGTAGATCGTGCCCGAGGCGGGAAGAGCCGAGCTCAAAATGCCGGAGATTTGGTCCTCGATAGCGGTGTTTGCGCTGTCGCCGGCGGTCAGGTTGCGTGACAGCAGCACGCGGCCGGTCGCCACGCTCTGCAGCTCGAGCATAGTGTCGCCGCTGCGCGGCCCGGGCAGGACATCGAACACGAAGCTGGCGGCGTCGGTAAGTGGATCGGGCGGGCTGTCGGCATCACGACCGATGAAGTTGATGGTATCGAAGCCGCTAAGGCCGGCGCGCAGCGATGCGGCAACGCGGCGAGCCAGGTCGCTGTCGGCCTTGATGGCGATGTAGATTTGGGGGAGGTTTTCAACTGGAGGGGCCGCTATGCTGCCGGTCGCCACCGCGGTCTCGACCGCCGTGTCGCCGCCGGTCAGCAATACCACGCTGCCCTGGCGAAGGATCAGCACACCCAGCATGAGGATGACCAGCGCGATCGCCAGCCAGAAGAACTGCAAATGGCGCTGCAGTGACGGTGCGGCGGGGGTGAGCGCTGGAACGCTCAGCAATGCAGCCGGATGTGCCCGGTTGCGGGCATCCTCCGAGGATCCGGGCGGGGCGCTCGTCGCCGCCTCCTCTGTCGCCGGCTGCGGCTTGCTCTCTGCCTCGGCCTCCGCCGGCAAGCGAATGGCATTGAGTTCGTAGGATGGAACATAGCCGCCGCGCGGAATGGCGATGCGGACCGGTTCGGCAACGCCCTCGTTGGCGAAGTACTGCTGCAGCAGCTCGCGCAGCCTGCCGGCCTGCACCCGCACCACCGCATCGGTCGACGGATCGAAATCGCCGTCCTTGCCGAAGACGTCCATCGCTATAGAGAAGCCCTTGAGCCTATCGGCTTCGCCTGCCTGCTCGCGCTCGACCAGGTAGCGGAGCAGCTTGCGCGCGCGCTCGGATCGTCCGAACGTTTCGCTGGCCAGCAATCGCTCCAACGTTTCGCGCACTGCGGGGGCGGCAGGCGTGGTATGCTGCAAGTGTCGATCCCTTCGAATTCGGCACAGGTTGAGGTACGATCATATAGCGCTGGCGCCGCCTTACAAGCATGTGCTTATGGTGCGATAGCGTACCCACCGGATAAATATCCGGTGGGCTGATGGCGCGGGCCTGGCAGTTTCGGCTAGCCGCCCTTTCGGCCGACGATGCGGTTGGCGGCCGAAACCACGGCTTCGAGCGAGGCGGCGACGATATTGGTGTTGATGCCGGCGCCGAACAGCTTGCCGCCCGGATGTTCCATCTCGACATAGGAAATGGCCGAGGCATTCGAGCCGCGCTGCATGGAATGCTCGGAATAATCGAGCACCGACATCGGCACCCCGACATGGCGCGACAGCGCATCGACGAAGCCGTCGATCGGGCCAGTACCGGTGCCGGATATGGTCACCTCCTTGCCCCTGTCGAGGATCACCGCTTCGACCACGCGCCGGCCCTTGACCTCGGTGTCGGGGTAGGTGTGGTGGTCGAGGAACTTCAGCCGCGCGCCGGGCTGGTCGACATAGGTGTCGAGAAAACGCTCGTAGATGCGCTTGGCCGGCACCTCCTTGCCTTCGGCGTCGGTGATCGCCTGGATGGCCTGGCTGAACTCGATCTGCAGGTTGCGCGGCAGGTTGAGGCCGTAATCCGCATGCAGCACATAGGCGATACCGCCCTTGCCGGACTGCGAGTTGATGCGGATGATGGCTTCGTAGCTGCGGCCGACATCGGCCGGGTCGATCGGCAGGTAGGGCACCTCCCAGTGCGGCGTGTTGGCCTTGCGCAGCGCCTTCATGCCCTTGTTGATGGCGTCCTGGTGCGAGCCGGAAAAGGCGGTGTAGACGAGCTCGCCAACATAGGGATGGCGCTCGGGGATCTTCAGCTGGTTGGAGTATTCGTAGACGTCCTTCATGCGGTTGATATCGGAGCAGTCGAGTCCGGGATCGACGCCTTGCGTGTACATGTTGAGCGCCAGCGTGACGATGTCGACATTGCCGGTGCGCTCGCCATTGCCGAACAGCGTGCCTTCGACGCGGTCGGCGCCCGCCATCAGGCCGAGTTCGGTGGTGGCGATGCCGGTGCCGCGGTCGTTGTGCGGATGCAGCGAGATCAACAGGTTCTCGCGGTTGTCGAGATTGCGGCACATCCATTCGATGCGGTCGGCATAGATGTTAGGCGTCGACATCTCGACCGTGGAGGGCAGGTTGATGATCAGCTTGTTTTCCGCCGTCGGCTGGACGATTTCGGTGACGGCGTTGCAGATCTCCAGCGCCACTTCGAGCTCGGTGCCGGTAAAACTCTCCGGCGAATATTCAAAACGATAGCCGCCGCCGGCCTTCGCCGCCATGTCGGTGATCATCTTGGCCGCATCGGTGGCGATCCGCTTGATGCCGGCGACGTCTTTCTCGAAGACGACGCGGCGCTGCAGCTCGCTCGTCGAATTGTAGAAATGGACGATCGGGTTGGTGGCACCCTTGAGCGCCTCGAAAGTGCGGGTGATCAGTTCCGGCCGGCACTGCACCAGCACCTGCAGCGAGACGTCGGTGGGCACGTTGCCTTGTTCGATGCACCAGCGGGCGAAATCGAAGTCGGTCTGCGAGGCCGACGGGAAGCCGATCTCGATCTCCTTGAAGCCCATGTCGAGCAGCAGGGCGAACATGCGCGCCTTGCGTTCCTGGCCCATCGGATCGATCAGCGCCTGGTTGCCGTCGCGCAGGTCGACCGAGCACCAGATCGGCGCCTTGTCGATCACTCTCGAAGGCCAGGTGCGATCGGCAAGGCCGACGGTCGGATAGGGCTGGTATTTGCGGGCGGCGTCCGGCATGCCCTTTACCGCAGGCTTGCTGATTTCCTCTACATTCAGGCGGATATCTTCTCGTGCGTTCATCGTCGTTTCTCCCGGCGGCTCGCGGATCCAGCTTCAGGCGGATTGGTGGCGAGCGGCGCCTTTACCAGAATTTCGTTCGCTTGATGTGACGTGCCAATTTGTGACTGGCCAAGGAGCGTGCGCGTGAGCGGCAATTCGACCGCCGGGCGCTCCTTCAGCGAACCCGGCGATCGCCGATAAGGCCGAGAAGCAGCAGGGTGGAGGCAAGCGCGCGAACGGTCTGGCCGGCAATGCCGGTCGGGCGGGACGCAAAAGAGGTGGCGCGCGGGCTCATGGCGGATTTCATACAGGAGCGGGCAAAGCGAGGCAAGTGGGAGCCTCGCCGTCGCAGAAGCTGCCGATCTCCCCCCGCAAGGGGGAGATTGGATGTCGCCTTGGTTTTCGCCAACATTCAAAGTTGAGGGTGGGGCAACTTTGTTCTTGCTTTGTGCCGGCAGCTATGCTACTAATCTGGCTATGGTGCTGATTGGCGCCGAGGACCCGCCGTCGAGGCGGGTTTTTTATTTCCGGCACCTCCCAGGAGGAAACATGACCACACCCGATCCGATCCGCCGCTTTGTCGAAGCCACCAATGCCGGCGATAGCGAAGCCTTCCTGGACAGTTTCACGCCCGACGCCTTCCTGAGCGACTGGGGCCGGTCGTTCAAGGGCCGCGAGCAGATTGCGCGCTGGAACCAGTCGGACAATATCGGCGTGCAATCCAGGCTCCGCATCCTCGGCATCGCAGCGAAGGACGGCACCTGCCGCGTTCGCATCGCCGTCGAAGGCAACGGTTTCAACGGCGACGGCGATATGGTCTTCACGCTGGACGGCGAGCGTATATCGGGCCTGGTGATCAGCTGACGCACTGCCCGGCTGGTCTTTACTCCCGCAGGCTTCTCGCCACCAGCCGCGCCACGCTTGGGCCGACCAGAAGCACGATCAGGAAGCGTGCCGATTGCAGCGCCATGACGAAGGAGATGTCGACATGCTGCGCGGCGGCGGCGATGATGGCGACGCTGTCCATGCCGCCGGGGCTGGTCGCCAGATAGGCGGTCAGCGGATCGATGGCGAGCAGGCGGCTGATCAGGAAGGCGAGGCCGCCGCAAAAGACGATCAGGGCAATGATCGAGCCGACGATCTGCGGCAGCGCGCGGGCCGCGTGGCGCAAGATGGCCCTGGTGAAATTCAGGCCGATGCTCCAGCCGATCATCGTATAGCTCAAGGCGAGCAGCCAGGGCGGCAGCTGCATGGTCACGCCGAGCCCGAGATGGATCACGGTGCCGAAAATGAAGGTGCCGAGGAAGAACGGCGACGGCAGCCGGAAAAGCTTTCCGGCGAGGCCGCCGACCAGCGCCACGCCGAACGTCGCGGCCAAGCCTTGCGGGTCGACCGGCGGGAACCAGACGATGGCCGGCACCTCGATGCCTGAGGTGTCGACCCAAAGCTTGGCCACCAGGGCTGCCGTCATCGAGACGCAGATGACGCGCAGATAGAGCATGAAGGCGACGAGGCGCTGGTCGGCGCCGAAGGCACCGGCCATCAGCACCATGGCGGTGGCGGCGCCCGGCGACGAACCCCAGACGGCGGTGGTGCCGGGCAGGATGCGCCAGCGGCTGATCAGCCAGCCAAGCAGGCTGGATGCCGCGACCGTCGCCATCACGACGCCGAGGAATAGCGGCCATTCCTTGTAGAAGACGGGAAAGATATCGGCCGAGATGGAACTGGCGACCAGGCAGCCGACGACCGCCTGGGCTGAGCCGAACAGAACCCGCGGCACGCGCACCGTGGCGCCGTTGGTGCCGGCAGCGAGGGCCGCCAGCATCGGTCCGATCAAGAGCGCGGCGGGAAGGGCGGCGAGTTCCAGCGCGCCGGCAAACAGCACCGAGACCACCATAAGGACCGGCCACTGCCAAGCCTTGTGGATCCGCGCCAGATGCTCGATGGCCGGCGGGTTCGGGGAAGAATCCATAGATGGGCTCTTAGACCGGTCGCGGAAAAATGCGAGCCGTTTTGCGGGGGAAAAGGGCTTGGGTGGTAATGGCACCAGCCATCCGTAGCGATCCTTCGCGCCCCCCTCTGTCCTGCCGGACATCTCCCCCTCTAGTGGGGAGATTGGATGTCACGTCGGCCTTCGCCAATCTCCAAAAAGAGAGCTGTCGGCGAAGCTGCCAATCTCCCCACTTGAGGGGGAGATGGCCGGCAGGCCAGAGGGGGGCGCTGTCCCGCCGGCCTCTCCCTCTATTCCGCCTTCGCCGGCAACCCAAACCCACCAGCCGGATGCGTCTCCACCTGGAACTCGAAGCCGGCGATGATCGGCCGTGCCTTGGCGATTGCCGCCTGGACTTCGGGCAGCTGCAGCGAAGCTTTATGGCTTTCGGCGTCGGTCCACACTTCGGTCACCCAAATCGCGTCGGCGTCGACCGGGTCGGTGGCGATGATGTAGTTCAGGCAGCCGGGCATGGCGCCGGTGCTGGCGAGCAGGACCTCCATGACCGCGTCGCGCTGGCCGCGCGTCGCCCGCATCTTGCCGATCAGTCCGTACATTCGCTTTGCTCCGTTGAGATTACGCAACCAGGAGTATGCAGTTCGCCGTCTACGGCATCAACTGGCCGCCATTCACCTCGATCACCTGGCCGGTGATGTAGCCGCTCAACAGATGGGAGGAGAGGAACAGATAGGCGCCAACGCAGTCCTCGGCGGTGCCGGCGCGGCCCTGCGGGATGGTGGCGATCATGCCTTTCATCTGGTCGTCGGTCGAGTAACGCTCGTGGAAAGGTGTCGCGATCGTGCCGGGCGCCACCGCGTTGACGCGGATGTTGAAACCGATCAGCTCCTTGGCCATGCCGCGCGTGACGTTGGAGACGAAGGCCTTGGCCGAGCCGTAAAGGCCGGCGCCGCCACCGGCGCCGTTGCGCGCGGCGATCGAGGAGGTGTTGACGATGAAGCCGCCCTGCCGCTTCAGCCATGGGATCGCCTTGCGCGAAGCTGTCAGCACGGAACGCGCGTTGAGGTCCATCACCGCGTCGTAATGCGCCTCGGTCTGCTCGGCATAGGGCACGCGGCCGAGCATGCCGCCGGCATTGTTGACGAGGCCGTCGAGCCGGCCGAAATGTTGCGCACTGTCCTCGACGACGCGCTCGACATCGGCGGGGATCGAGAAATCGCCCTGGGTCAGGAACACGTCGCCGCCACCGTTGCGAATGGTCGCCGCCAGGTTTTCGGCAGCCACCCGGCTCGAATTGTAGTGCAGTGCGACGCGACATTTCTGCGCGGCGTAGGCAAGTGCAAGCGCCGCGCCGATGCCGGTCGACGCGCCGGTGACCAGCACCGCCTTTCCGGCAAGGTCGGGGATGACCAGAGAGGGGCTGACAAGGGTGGTGGTGGCTGGCACGTCTATTCCTCCGGGGGACTCGGCCTGCTCTTCGTAGGCCCTCGCAGTCCTCGCGTTCAAGTCCGTAAAAGCCTATGGCCTGAGATAGGCGTAGCCCTGGCGCTGCAATTCGGCGAGCTTGACGACACCGCCTCTGTCGGCGGCATGGAAGCCGTCGAGCAGGTCGGCCAGGCCGATATCCATGCCGTGCATGGTGTTGGCGCAAGCGTGCGGGCTGAGCCCATCCTGGACAAGGCCGGCGAAACGCCCGGAAATGGCGGCGGATATGCCCTTCGACTTGAAGGCGGCAAGTGCTGGGCCGTGCACGACAAGCGCGATGTCGACCTTGCCGTCGGTGCCTTCGAAGTGGTTCTTGATGTTGCCGAGCACGAAATTGACCTTGTCGAGATCGCTGAGGTGATAGGCGACCTTTTGCCTTTCCTCTTCGACGGCCTTGACTTCAATGGCTGCCGCCTTGGTGGGGCGCAGCCCGAAAAGCCCGGCGGCCCCGGCAAGACCGACGCGGAAAATATCGCGGCGTCGCATGGCTTCATCTCCCATTTAGCCGGCCCGCGCAAATTGCGTGGCCTCGGCCTCGATCCTAGCATAAATTGACGTCACGTCTTGTCGGGGCAATGGAGGGGTAGCATGACGTCGAGGACCATAACGGGGACCATTGTGGGCGCCGGGCTTGGGGTTGCCTTGCTTGCCGCCGTCGCCGGCGCTGCTTTCGCCGATGACACGCTCAAACTCACCGAGCTCAGCCCCGACGGCAAGGACGCCTGCTTCGGCCGCGTCTACGACGCCGCGCATCTCAAGTCGCATCCGCACCAGAAGGTGGCGCGCATCTTCTTTTACTACGGCCGCGATCCGGTCAGCCGGCCAAACGAGGAGCCAAGCACCGGCATCGATTCCTCCTACAATGGCTTCATGGCGACGACGGTACGCGGCGCCAAGGCGCCGGAATGGCTCGGCGGTTGGTGCAGCCATGAATCGGAGGACGGCAAAACCGGTCCGATCCGTTGCGGCATGGACTGCGATCGCACCATGGCTTTGCTGAAGGTCGACGACAAGGGCCGGCTGATCGTCTCGGACGTGCAGCCCGATCTCTATCTCGACGCCGGATCGGAAGACGAGCTCGGCAAGGCGGAGTACGAAAGGCAGGCGTTGGGCAAGGACGACAACGGCTTCAGGCTCGACCCGATGCCGGCCGCGACCTGCAAGGCGGAGTTCGCCCGCGTCGACCCGATCGACCCGGCCCTTGGCCCGCCATTGCGCGAGCGACTGAAGCCGGACCAGGCCTTCTGCTACGGGCGCGACTACGATGCCGCGCATCTCGGCTCGCATCCCGATCAGCTGACGCAGACGATCCGGGTTTATCGCGGACCGGTCGAGCTGGCGTCTTTCGCCGGGGCTGGCGATCCGGCCAATTGGCCAAGCGGCGCCGATATCGCCGTTTCGGTTACCACGCGGCAGAAATCGGCCAAGTTAACGCAGCTCTATAACTGCCAGGGCGAAGGCGACCAATGGCGCTGCGCGGCCAGCGCGAAGACGGGTGGTGCCTCCTGCGATATCGCGCAAAAGGAGATTTTCCTCCGCCGCGGCGCCAACGGCACGATGATGCTGGCCAACCCAAACAGCGGCCTGCCGATCATCGATCTGTGCTCGAAAGCGGCGGAAGGCGACACCAGCTCCGACGACAAGGTCTACCGGCTGGAGCCGATGCCGCAGGTCGCCTGCAGGCCTTGATCATGTGACGAGGAGGTGGATGCCATGCGCAAGACAAGGGTGTTTTGGTCCGGCCGCTCGCAGGCGGTGCGCTTGCCAAAGGAGTACCGTTTCGACACCAAAGAGGTTTTCATCAGCCGCCACGGCCAGAGCCTCATTATCGAGCCTCTTGCGCAGGATTGGGCTTGGCTGGACAGCGTGATCGGTCCGCTTGATGACGATTTCGCGGAGGCGGCTCTGGAAAGTCCGTCGGATCAGATCCTCGAATCCATGGCGCGCAGCGGCTCGGAATGAGGGCTACAGCGATCCTTCGCGCCCCCTCTGTCCTGCCGGACATCTCCCCCACTTGGGGGGAGATCGGCAGCTTCCTCGCGTCACTCACTCCTGCGACTATGGCTATTGGCAAAAGCCGCGGTGACGGCCAATCTCCCCACTTGTGGGGGAGATGTCCGGCAGGACAGAGGGGGCGCGAAGGATCACGACTGAGCGATTTTTCTGCGCGAATTGCTTCACGCGAACGGCACGGCCGTCGTGCCCTTGGGCAGTTTCGCTTCGTCGTCGGGCTCGACATGGATGATGACGCGGACGGAAGGGATCTCTGCCTGCAGTGCGTCCTCGATGCGGTCGCAGATGACGTGGCTGGCGCTGACCGACATGTCGGCGTCGACGACCAGATGGAACTCGATGAAGGTGGCGCGGCCGGCGATGCGCGTCTTCAGGTCGTGGACCTCGAGCGCGCCCTTGCAATTGGCAGAGATGATGTCGCGGATACGGATATGTTCCTGGGTATCGACGGCGCGGTCCATCAGCCCGTTCATCGACGAGCCGATGACGTGCCAGCCTTGCCACAGGATGTTCAGCGCCACGATCACCGCAAGAGCCGGATCGAGAACCTGCCAGCCGGTCAGCACGGCGCCGACCAGGCCGATGAACACACCGACCGAGGTCGCCACGTCGGTCATGATGTGCCTGCCGTCGGCAACCAGCGCCGGTGATTTTTCACTCCGTCCGGTGCGGATCAGCGTCAAGGCCCAGACGGCGTTGATGACGGTTGCGACGCCGTTGACGGCGAGGCCGGTCCATGGCTGTTCGAGCGGGGCCGGATGCTGCCACGACCACCAGACCTCATTGAGGATCAGCAGGGCGGCAAGCACGATCAGCACGCCTTCCAGGACGGCCGAGAAATACTCGGCCTTGTGGTGGCCGAACGGATGGTCCTGGTCGGCTGGCTTGTAGCTGACCTGGATCGCCCAATAGGCGGCGGCCGAGGCAATGACGTTGACGATCGATTCCAGCGCGTCCGAATAAAGCGCAACCGAACCGGTGACGTACCAGGCCACCAGCTTGAGGCCGAGCACGACGAAGGCGACGACGATCGACCAGAAAGCGAGGCTGGCGACCTTCTGCCTGGCGGCTGCTTTGATTTCTGCCGCGGTCACTGGGGAAGAAATCCCAACACTGAGCCCTCGAATTAAGCGGCCTTTTCCTTGGCCTTGCGCGGCAGGTGCGCGACGATGTTCTCGATGATGCGCATGCCGGCATTGTGGCCGAGCGTCATGATCGATTCCGGGTGGAACTGCACAGCGGCGATCGGCTCCTTGCGGTGCTCGAAGGCCATGATGATGCCGTCCTCGGTCTCGGCGGTGACGACAAAACCATCGGGCAGCCGCACCGGATCGGCAAAGATCGAATGATAGCGGCCGACCGTCACCTCCTTGGGCAGGCCGGAGAAGATGATGCCCGGCTTCGACACGCGGATGCGCGACGGCTTGCCATGCATCGGGATGTGCAATTGCCGCAATTCGCCGCCATAGGCCTCGGCCAACGCCTGCAGCCCGAGGCAGACGCCGAAGATCGGCAGGTCGCGCGCACGGGCTCGCTTGATGGTGGCGGCGCAGTCGAAGTCCTTCGGCGTGCCGGGGCCGGGCGACAGCACGACCAGGTTGGGCTTCAGCCGGTCGAAGACCTCGTCCGGCACCGGCGTGCGCACCGTCGAGACATTGGCGCCGGTCTGGCGGAAATAATTGGCCAGCGTGTGGACGAAGGAGTCCTCGTGGTCGACCAGCAGGATGTTGACGCCATCGCCGACCCGCGCGGTGCTGCGTTCGGTGCTGGCGGCATTGCCTGACTTGGCGTCGCGGATGGCGGAGATCATGGCGGATGCCTTCAGTTCGGTTTCGGCTTCTTCTTCTTCGGGTATGCTGTCGAAGAGCAGCGTGGCGCCGGCGCGCACCTCGGCAATGCCGTCCTTGATGCGGATGGTGCGAAGCGTCAGGCCGGTGTTCATGTCACCGTTGAAATTGACCATGCCGATCGCCCCGCCATACCAGGCGCGCGGGCTCTTCTCGTTCTGCTCGATGAAGCGCATGGCCCATAATTTCGGCGCGCCGGTGACGGTGACGGCCCAGGCATGCGACAGGAAGGCGTCGAAGGCGTCCATGCCTTCGCGCAGCCGTCCCTCAATGTGGTCGACGGTGTGGATCAGGCGCGAATACATCTCGATCTGGCGACGGCCGATGACGCGCACCGAGCCCGGCTCGCAGACCCTCGACTTGTCGTTGCGGTCGACATCCGAGCACATGGTGAGTTCGGACTCGTCCTTCTTGGAATTGAGCAGCTTGAGGATCTGCTCGCTATCGGAAATGGCATCGTCGCCGCGCTTGATAGTGCCGGAGATCGGGCAGGTCTCGACGCGGCGGCCGTTGACGCGAACGAACATTTCCGGCGAGGCGCCGATCAGATATTCGCCCTCGCCGAGATTGATGAAGAAGGAATAGGGCGAGGGATTGATGCTCTTCAGCTTGCGGGAAATCTCGGAGGGCTGGGTTTCGCAGCGTTCGTAGAACATCTGCCCCGGCACCACTTCGAACAGGTCGCCGCGCTCAAAGCTCTTCATCGCCTTGCGCACCAGCTTGGCATATTCGCCGGGCTCGTGGTCGCCGCGCGGCGGGATCCGGTCGGCGGTCCTGAACGGCTCGACGATTTCGTCGCGCGGCAGGCCTTCGGTCGAAAAGCCGTCGCCGGAATAGTCGTAGCGGTCGGTCCAGGCCTTGGTGGAATAGTGGTCGACGACGAGGATCTCGTCGGGCAGGAACAGCACGAGATCGCGCTGGCTTGGCTTGCGCTCGAGCTTGTAGTCGACCGGATCGAACTGGAAGGCGAGGTCGTAGCCGAAGGCGCCATAGAGGCCGAGATTGGCGTCTTCCTCGGTCTTGAACAAAGCAGTGATGGCGCGCAGCACGGTGAACACGGAGGGAACGCGGCTGCGTTCCTCTTCGGTGAAGACACGGCCGGGCTTGGCGACCTCGAGGCGGATGAGTTTGTTCGACGTCTCGGCGATCGTGACATCGTCAAGGCCAGCAAGCACCGTACCGATCACCGGCAAAAGCACCTCGCCACGGCGGTTCAGCGCCTCGATGCGCATGGCGCGGCCGCGTGCCGAGATCACCAGCGGCGGATCGATGATGGCGGTATCCCAGCGCGTATAACGGCCGGGATATTCGTAATTCGAGGAAAACACGGCGCCGCGGCGCGAATTCAGGCCATCGACATAGCCGTCGATCGCGCCCTCATATGACCGGTCATGGCGCTGGCGGGTAATCGCCACGCCGACCGCGGTGACGAAGCGCTCGGCGCCATTCTCCAGAATTTTCGTCGTCATTGCCGTCTCCATCAGCGTCTTTGGGGCAACGGACCCGGGAATGGCTTGAAAAAACAAATGGCCGCCCGGACATTCCGCTGCGGCCACCTTCTATTGTCACGCGAACGCGTTCGAACAGGCCGCTGTCAGCGAGCCCACCACCAAATGGTCTTGATCGAACGCATATTCATGGCGAAATCCATAGCCGCGAAAAGCGGTATGCGCAACAGGTTTGAAAGTCTGTGGGGTGGCTGCTGCTTTCGCAACCCATGGCACATGGCCAAGACCGGCAGTCCTGCCTAGACTCTGCATCAAACAGCAGGAAGACGGGAAAACATCGATGACCGAGCAGATCGACCGCGCACGGACGTTCCATTCCCTCCATGTCAAGGGCAACCCGATTGTCCTCTACAATGCCTGGGACCCAGGCTCCGCCAAGATCATCGCGCAAGCAGGGGCCAAGGCCATCGCCACCGGAAGCTGGCCGGTCGCGGCCGCTTTCGGATTCGCCGATGGCGAGAAAATCCCGTTGGAACTGGCGCTCGAAAACATCAAACGCATCGTTGCGGCGGTGGATCTGCCGGTAACCATGGACCTCGAGGGCGGTTACGGGGTCGCTCCGGAGGTTGTCGCCCGCAGCGTGGGGCTCGCCGTGCAGGCTGGAGCCGTCGGCTTTAATTTCGAGGATCAGATTGTCGGCGGCAGTGGGCTGCACGACATCGCCATACAGGTGAGGCGGATCGAAGCCGCCGCGGCGGCCGTGAAGACCTCGGGTATTCCGGCCTTCATTAACGCCCGAACCGACATTTTCCTGAAGGCGAAACCGGATGCGCACGACAAGGCTCTCCTCGATCAGGCGATCGAGCGGGCGCACGCCTACGAAAGGGCCGGAGCGCATGGCTTCTTTGCGCCGGGGCTTGCCGATGAAGGCCTGATCGAGGCGCTCTGCCAGGCAACGGCATTGCCGGTCAACATCATTGCACTGGCGCATGTGCCGCCGCGCCAGAGGCTTGCCGAACTCGGCGTCGCCCGCGTGAGCCATGGTCCGGTGCCTTACCGGCAGATGGCCGAATGGCTGGAGTCCAAGGCGCGACAGGCGATTTCGGGGTAGCCTGGCGGGTTGCGTCAGTCCTCCAGCGTCCCCGACCTTGCATCGGCACTCTTCCTGTCGCCGACCAGCTTCAAGAGGTCTTCGCCGGCGCGGATGATGCGGCGGGAACGCCGTGTCAGGATGAGGCCGGCCTGAGGCGCCAACACTTCCGTGCGACCGTCGGGCTCACCCGGCGCGTGGACGATGGTGGCAAGGCGCGCACCCTTGGTGACGCGGTCGCCCGGCTTCACGTGGTAGAGGATCGCGCCCGAGCGGGGCGCCGGCATCATCTCGATGTTTTCGATCGGCGCGACGAGCCCTCCGAAGCCGCCAGGCGCGGGCAGCGCCTGATCCCGGATGACGCCGCGCGCCACCAGCAGCCGGTAGAGCCCTTCGGCATCGGCGCCGGCGAGGGCGCCGTCGACATCGAGTATGCCGCGATATTCGACGGTGGTGGCGACGCGCCGGTCGAGGCGCGCGACGTCGGCCGGGACGTTCTGATACGGCATGATCGAGGCGCCTTCGAAGGTGCCGTCGGGGTCTTCGTCCCATAGCATCACCGCATCGACGCTCATGGCCGCCGCACAATCCGCCATGGCCGGCCACAGGCTGGCGTGGACGTAGAGATAGGCGAGGCCTTCATCGTCGCAATGCAGGTCGAGCACGATGTCGTGGCCGATGGAGAGCTGCAGCAGCCGCGTCTTCAGCCGCTGATCGACTGTGCCGTGCGCCGGCAGGAGCGTGACGTCGGGCGCGGCGAGCCGCGGAAAGCCGCGATTGAAATTGGTGCGCGTCCCCAGATGGAAGCGGCCCTGATGGTCGCCATAGAGATATTGCGCGCGGCCGATCGGATTGGCCCAGGGCACGATGGTCATATTGCCGCTGATGCGGCCTTCGGCTTCCGCCCTGCTGAGCATCGGCATCAGCGCATCGATGGCAACGACGCCCGGCAATTCGCCGGCATGAAGTGCCGCCTGCAGATAGGCCGAAGGCGCTGTCTTGTCCGTTCCGGTGAAGCGGAAGACGGGGAATTCGTAGGAAACGCCCTCGCTGTCGCCGGCGATGCGTTCGATGGATTTCTGCATGGACTGTCTCCAGGAAACGAGACCGAACACATGCCCTTTCGCCAATACACTGTCGATTGGTCCAGCTTTTCGCGCTATGGGCGCACGGCTCTATCCGGGCCTGGCGCTCAAAGGATCGCGAGATAACGCCTGCGCCCGGCCTATGCCAGCGGCTTCAATTCCTGGGCGATGGTCGGCAGAAGCTCCGAGACGTTCGGGTGGATGTGCACCGCGCGCGCCAGCGTACTGACCGGCGCCTTGGCATACATCAGATCGAGCACGCAGTGCACTGCCTCGTCGCCACCCGGGCCGAGCACCGAACAGCCGAGGATTTCCTTGGTGTCGGCATCGACCAGGATCTTCATGAAGCCTTGCGTCTCACCTTTTTCGACGGCACGGCTGACGCGGGTCATTGGCCGCTGGCCGACAAGGGCGCGGCGGCCGGATTTCCTTACCGCGGCTTCGGTCATGCCGCAGCGGCCGAGTGGTGGGTCGATATAGAGCGCATAGGCCTCGATGCGGTCGCTGACCTTGCGCGGATCGTTGTCGAGCAGGTTGGCGGCGACAATCTCGTAGTCATTGTACGAGGTGTGGGTGAAGGCGCCCTTGCCGTTGCAGTCGCCCATCGCCCAGATGCCGGGCACGCTGGTGCGCAGCTGGTCGTCGACGACGATGAAGCCGCGTTTGTCGACCTCGACGCCGGCTTTGTCGAGGCCGAGATCGTCGGTGTTTGGCGTGCGGCCCAGGGCCAGCAGCACATGCGAGCCGACCGCAGCCGCCTTGCCTGGCGAGAAGGTCACGGCGATTTCGTTGCCTCGCCTGGCGAAGCGGATATCGTCGGCGCCGAGATGGACGGCAATGGCTTCGTTTTCGAGGATCGACAAAATGGCGTCCGAGACGTCATCGTCCTCGCGGCCGATCAGGCGCGGGCTCTTTTCGATGACCGTGACTTCGGAACCGAAGCGGCGGAACATCTGCGCGAATTCGAGCGAGACATAGCTGCCGCCGACGACGATGAGATGGCGCGGCAGCACGTCGAGATCCATCATCGACGAATTGGTCAGGTAAGAAATGCCGTCGATGCCGGGCAGATCGGGCACCGAGGCGCGGCCACCGGTGTTGAGGAATATCTTTTCGGCGCTCAGCAGATCGTCGCCGACGCGCACCGTATTGGCGGTCACGAAGCGGGCATGGCCGCGATAGAGCGTGCATTTGTCCATGCCGGCAATCCAGTCTTCGAGATTGCCGCGAGCGTCGTTCGAGACTTTGTCCTTGCGCGCCTTGATCGCCTTGTAGTTGACGCCGACGGGACCGGAGAGCGTCACGCCATAGTCCGCGGCGCAGCGGGCGAGATGCGCGGCATAGGCGCTTGCCACCATCGTTTTGGTCGGCGTGCAGCCGGTGTTGACGCAAGTGCCGCCGACCAGCTTTCGCTCGATCAGCGCCACGCTCATGCCGGCCGCATTCAGCCGGCCGGCGAGCGGTGGGCCGGCCTGCCCGGCACCGACGATGATGGCGTCGAATGTCTTTGCCGTCATGCCACCGCCGCCACGATCAGAAGCCCGCCGACGATCGCCACCGCGTCCTCGATGAAGGCGGCGGGCGGGTCCTTGCCGAAGGCGGTGGCCAGGCGTTTACGCGCCTCGGCGCCGCCCAGCGTGCCGATCACCGCGCCGACGGCGCCGGCGATCAGGCCGCCGATGGTGGCGCCGCCGGTGGCGCCGATCACCGCGCCGGTGAAAGCGCCCGAGACGATGCGCGTGCCGAATTGCTGCGGCACCTTGCGGCTCGGCGCCGATGGCAGCTGGTCGGTGACCAGTTCGGCGATGGCCAGGATGGTGAAGATGCCGACGGCGATCCAGTGGCCCATGAAACTCGCCCAGGTGCCGGTGACCGGCAACCAGCCTAGCCAGGCGCCCCAGGCGACCGCGGCGGGCGCTGTCATGGCGCGAAGCCCGGCAACGATGCCAATCAGGAGTGCAAGAATGTACAGCATGATTGATCCCTCGATGGCCGGCTTGGGACAGGTCCGAGAGAGCAAGCTACCATAGGTCCGGTATTTGACCAGAGGTGGTGTCGCCGCCGGCGCTTCCGTATTTTCACCAGTTGTGCTTGGCAAAGATTGAGACTGGAGTTGCGGCCATGACGGGGAGCGAACGCACGAAAATGGCGGCGGGCGAGTGGTATTGCTGCCTCGACCCGGAACTGGAGGCGCTGCGGATCACGGCACGCGACGCGGTGTTCGAGCACAACAGCCTGCCACCACGACAGCGCGGCGATATCGGGCCTGCCTTGCGGGCGCTGCTCGGCGCTGCAGGCGAGGGCGCCCGGATCGAAGCGCCGTCCCACTGCGCTTATGGCTTCAACATCTTTCTCGGCGACCGCGTCTTCCTCAATGCCGGCTGCACCATTCTCGATACGGCGCCAGTGCGCATCGGCAAGGGAACGCTGCTCGGCCCCAATGTGCAGATCTATTGCGCCGAGCACCACAGGGAGGCTGCGGGGCGACGGGCAGGGCTGGAGATCGCCAGGCCGGTCGAGATCGGCGACAATGCCTGGATCGGCGGTGGTGCCATCATCCTCGGCGGGGTCAGGATCGGCGATGGCGCCATCGTCGGCGCCGGTGCCGTGGTGAAGCGCGACGTGGCGGCGAACACCACGGTGGTCGGCAATCCGGCACGGGTAATCAGGAGCGGGTGAGCCGGATCAGCGTGAAGCGCCGCGTCTATCCAAATCGACACTCCTCGAGAATTCGCGCCGGTATTGCACGGGCGAGGTTCTGAGCCGCGCTGCGAAATGCTGGCGCAGCGAGGTGGCGCTGCCGAAGCCGGCCTCGAAGGCAACCGTATCCATCGATTTTTCCGTTGCTTCCAGCAGCCGCTGTGCGAGTTGCACACGCTGGTCGGTCAGCCAGTCGCCGAAACTGGTGCCGATCGTTTTCTGGAAACGGCGCGTGAACGTCCGGCGGGTGAGGCCGGCGAGACCGGCAACGCTGTCCAGACTGTGCGGATCACCCAGGGTTTTGCGCACCGTTTCGAGAGCCTGGGTGAAGCGGTCCGCATTGCCGGTTCTGGCGATGGGACGTTCGATGAATTGTGCCTGCCCGCCCTGCCGATGCGGAGAAAGCACGATCTGCCGGGCAAGGCGAAGCGCTGCCTCCGCGCCGTAACGAGCCCGTACGACGTGCAGGCAGCAGTCAAGCCCGGCGGCGACGCCGGCGGATGTCACGACATCGCCATCGTCGATGTAGAGCACTTCTGGTTCGACGAGAATGTCGGGATAGAGTTCCTGCAGCTGATCCGCGTAGGCCCAGTGCGTCGCGGCTCGCCGCCCCGAAAGCAATCCGGTCGCCGCGACAGCGAACGTTCCCAAGCACAGTCCGACAATCAGCGCGCCGCGCTCGTGCGCGCCAAGCAACGCCTCGATCAGTGTCGTCGGCGGTGAGATCCCGAGATTCTTCCAACTCGGCACGATGACGATGTCGGCATCATCGAGCGCTGAAAGCCCGTGCGGGACGCTGATGGTCAGCCCGGCATCAGTGCGGATCGGCCCGTTCTCAATCGCGCAGACCCGGAAGTCGAAGCGCGGCAGGCCGAGCGTCGTGCGATCCGCGCCGAACACGAGACACGGCACGGAGAGATGAAACGGGCTGATGCCATCGAAGGCGATGGCGGCAACGACAGGATCGGCCATGGGAGCTCCAGCAAAGGGTGACACCGATTGTCCCAATTCTTTCGAACAATGTCAATCGGGACACTTTTTGCGATCCGGCGCCGCGCTTATCGTCCACCCATCAATGCCAAACGGGAAAGGAAAACCCCATGTCGGACCCAGCCAAAGGCAAAGCTCCACGCCGCGCCCTCATCGTCATCGATGTTCAGAACGACTATGACGGCGGCAACCTCGCCATCCAGCATCCGCCGTTCCGCGAGAGCGTCGTCAATGTGGCGCGAGCGATGGACGCGGCCACCGAGGCAGGCGTCAAGGTGGTGGTCATCAAGCAGTTGGCACCGGAAACCTCATCGGTCTTCGCCAAGGGCAGCCATGGCGCCGAGTTGCACCCGGAAATCGCCAGGCGAAACCGCGACCACTACATCGAAAAGAACTTGCCCAGCGCCTTCACCGGCACGGATTTAGAGGAGTGGCTGCGCGCCAACTCTATCGATACGATCACGGTCATCGGCTACATGACGCATAATTGCGATCTGTCCACGGTCATCCATGCCGTGCATATGGGTTTTGAGGTCGAGTTCCTGTCGGACGCGACGGGGTCGTTGCCCTACGCCAACAGCGCCGGCTACGCTTCGGGCGAGGAAATCCATCGCGTCGTGACGATCGTATTGCAGTCGCGCTTCGCGGCCGTTCTCAAAACCGCCGAATGGATCGATTGCCTGAAGACCGGCGTGGTACCCCAGCACGACACACCCTATGCCTCCAACCAGCGCGCGCTGGCGCGAAGCGCGGCGTAGGAGACTATTGCGAGCAGGCAGACGGGCGCCGCAGCGTTGCGGCGCCCTTTGCCGTTCGAGCGTTGATATCCTTAGAACAGGCCCTCGATCTGGCCCATTTCGTTCAGGAAGATCTTTTCCGAGGATGGCGCTTTGGGCAGACCGGGCATGGTCATCACCTCGCCGCAGATGATGACGACGAAGCCGGCGCCGGCAGACAGCCTGACCTCGCGCACCGGCACGGTGTGGCCGGTCGGCGCGCCGCGCAGATTCGGATCGGTGGAGAAGGAATATTGCGTCTTGGCCATGCAGACCGGCAAATGACCGTAGCCGGCGTGCTCCCAGGCGTGGAGCTGGTCGCGCACCGATTTGTCGGCGATCGCTTCGGAACCGCGATAGATGCGCTGGACGATGGTGTTGATCTTCTCGAACAGCGGCATGGCGTCAGGATAGAGCGGGGCAAATTGCGACGCGCCGGATTCGGCCAACGCCACGACTCTTTTGGCCAGTTCCTCGATGCCGGCCGATCCCTGAGCCCAGTGCTTGCACAGGATCGCCTCTTCGCCCATCGAGGCGACATAATCCTTCATCGCCTGGATCTCTGCCTCGGTGTCGGAGTAGAAATGGTTGATGGCGACCACGGCCGGCACACCGAACTGGCGGATGTTCTCGATGTGGCGGCCGAGATTCGCACATCCCTTCTTGACCGCCTCGACGTTCTCCTTGCCGAGTTCCTCCTTCTTGACGCCGCCATTCATCTTCATGGCGCGAACCGTGGCGACGATGACCGCCGCTGCCGGCCTCAGGCCGGCCTTGCGGCATTTGATGTCGAAGAACTTTTCGGCACCGAGATCGGCGCCGAAACCGGCTTCGGTGACGACGTAATCGGCAAGCTTCAGCGCCGTCGTGGTGGCAACGACGGAGTTGCAGCCATGCGCGATGTTGGCGAAGGGGCCGCCATGGACGAAAGCCGGGTTGTTCTCCAGCGTCTGCACGAGATTGGGCTGCATGGCGTCCTTCAAGAGTACGGCCATCGCGCCGTCGGCCTTGAGGTCGCGGGCATAGACGGCCGACTTGTCGCGACGATAGGCGACGATGATGTCGCCGAGGCGCTTTTCCAGGTCCTTCAGGTCGGTCGACAGGCACAGGATGGCCATGACTTCCGAGGCGACTGTGATGTCGAAACCGGCCTCGCGCGGGAAACCGTTGGCGACGCCGCCGAGCGAACAGATGATCTCGCGCAGCGACCGGTCGTTCATGTCCATGACGCGGCGCCAGACGACACGGCGGGTGTCGATGCCGAGCTCGTTGCCCCAATAGATGTGGTTGTCGATCAGCGCCGACAGCAAGTTATGGGCGGTGGTGATGGCATGGAAATCGCCGGTGAAGTGGAGGTTCATGTCCTCCATCGGCACGACCTGCGCGTAGCCGCCGCCGGCGGCACCGCCCTTGACGCCGAAATTCGGTCCGAGCGAAGCCTCGCGGATGCAGACGATGGCCTTCTTGCCGATGCGGTTGAGGCCATCGCCCAAGCCCACCGTCGTCGTCGTCTTGCCTTCGCCGGCCGGTGTCGGGTTGATGGCGGTCACGAGGATCAGCTTGCCGTCCTTGTTGCCCTTCACCGACTTGATGAACTCGGCCGAGATCTTCGCCTTGTCGTGGCCGTAGGGCAGAAGATGTTCGCTCGGAATGCCGATCTTCTGGCCGATCTCCTGGATCTGCTTCTTCCTGGCGCCGCGCGCGATCTCGATGTCGGACTTCACTTCGGCCATGACGGCTTCCCTCTGAATTGAACGGATTCGATTACTGTGGTCGCAAGCCCGGCACTGCAGGCGCGGGCATGTTCTACCCCTGTCGCTGCCGCGGCGTCAACTTTCATGCAACTATGTTTCCTACGAAGAAAGTGCCTCTGCGGTCGGCTGCCCTGCTACAGGTTCTTTTTTCGCGCCGGTCGCCGCGCCGTATAGAAGCCAGAGCAGGCGCGGTTCCGCCGTCTCAAAACAGCCGCGTAATACGCGAAAAGCGACAGAAGCAACGGCGCAAATTCACCAGCGCCGGCTGCGCGGAACGATCCGCTACTGCGTCAGCACGTTGCTGATCTCGACCATGTTCGAGCGGACCCTGAGTATGTAAAACCCCATCGTCGTCAGATGTGTCGGCAACAGCCAGCCGTCCTCGCGGCCATTGGCGATGATGAAGGGCTGGATGCGCAGCGCCGAGACGAATTGCGCGTCCATCGTATCCCACAGGTTCTGCAGGTGCTTTTCCTTGATGACGTCCTCGAAGTCGGCCTGCGCGCCCTTCATCAGCCCGTAATAGGCATAAAGCTGGCCATAGGCGAACCAGAAGCGGTCGTCGGCACGGGTGTCGAACCAGCCATTGTTGTGGTTTTCGGCACGCTCCTTGAGGATCGCCGAGGTCGAGCCGATGTCGGACGAGATGCGGTCGATATACTGCTTGAGATTGTCGGCGCGGGCATCGAACGTGGCCTGGCAGGCTGCCAGACGGGCGTTGAAGGAACGCAGCTTGCGCACCGCGTCGCGATAATAGCTCGGCGTCGGCGTCTTGGGACCAAACGGGTTCAAGCCGAAGTACCAGGTTTCCTCATCGAACTGCAGATTGCCGCGGGCGTCCTGCAGGTCGGCGTCGATCTGCGAGGTGGTGCGGACGCGGCCGAGATTGTCGGCAAGCTCGGTCGCCGTGCGCCGCACCGCCTGGTTGATGCCGCGCTGGAACGAAGCCTTGTTGTCCATGAACGGCGTGTGGTCCCAGTCGATGCCGAACAGGCCGAGCTTGTAGAGGATCATCGACGACACCCAGGCATTCTGGTTGACGTTGAAGTCGGTCAGGTCGGCCGCAACCTGGGCAATGGCTGAATTTCCGCAGGTCTTGGCCGTGTCGGTGCCGGCGCCTGCAGAGACCTGTTCACCGGCGGAGCTGTTGCGCTTTTCGAACGTGTATTTGTCGACGTAATTCGGGTCGAAATTGTTCCACCACTGGGTGGCGTAGAAGAAATTAATGTAGAGGCCGATCAGCACGACGACAGCCAGGCCGAGCACCGCCTTCAGGATCCAGCCGCGTTGCGTGTACCAGCGCCCCGCCCACAGGAACGGCCACAGGATCGCGCCGATGAGCAAGCCGATGCCGCGGCCAATCCACTGGAAAATCCGGGTGAAGAAATTCACGATCGGATCAAGCATGGCGATGTCACCCCCTCAGTCAGTCAAGCCGTAGAGGCGTGTGCGAAACGCCACCTTGTCCTTCAAATATGTGGTTTTCAGAACGTCCACAACATGCGATCGCCAAGCGTCGCTGAAGCCGTCATAATCCCTGTAGAAGCCCGGCTTGTTGAAGACGTAACGCGAGACGAAGTCCTGCGGCACGAAGTCCGAGATCAGCTGGTTGGTCAGCCAGGCGTCTTGATGGTCCGGCTTGGCGCGGATCACCAGGAAGCGCTGCTGCGGGAACACATCCTCTATCTTGAGATGGCCGAGTTGGGCGATCTCGCGCTTGGCGGCGTTGAGGAAGGGAAAATTGCCGTCCCTGGTGATCAGATCGGCATGGCCGTGGATCCAGGTCTGAAGCCAGACCTTGTCGACGTCGGTCAGATTGCGGTCGGGCTCGGCGTCGCGGATCAGCGCGCGCACCACCATTTCGGCGCGATGCTCGAGATAGCCGGAGGTTTCGATCCATGAGGCGCGCGGCAGCTCGATGCGGCCGGTCGAAGCGAGGAACTTGAAAACCTTGTCGGCGTCGTGGATCGAGAGATAGCTCACCTGCCACGGCCGCGAGCGGCGGAAGCCGGGCGCTGCCGGGTCGCTGATCACCGTCGTCACGTCCGGATCGACGAACACATAGAGCCCGCCGAAATGGCTGGTCCAATAGGCATTGTGACGGAAGATCACCTGGTCCGGCACCAACGCATTCTCGCGGATGTCGCCGCAGATCTTCGCCAGCTCGACCATGTGTGCAAGCATGGCATTGTCGCGCCAGGCATCCGGTTCCTGCTTCAGCCGGTCGACCAGCTTGCCGAGCTCGGCGGCCTTGCCCAGCACGTCCTCGGCCGACAGCACCTTGAACTCGACCTGATTGATCGACAGCAGATCCTCGATGTCGTCGACCTTGGGGACTGAATCCTCGATCTCGCCGTAGATGACGTCCTTGATTGTCAGCGCATCGATGGCGCGCTGGTTCTTCGACATGAACTCGTACATCAGCAGCGAGGTGTTGGAGAAAGCCGTGTGCACCACCGGCAGGTCGATCTGCGACGGCGTCAGGATGATGAAGCGGCGGTTGACCTCGTTCGGATCGAGGTAGCTGTAGTCGCCGCATTCCTCGGCGACCTGCGGCGAAAAGCCGGTACGGTCGATCTCGAAGCTTTTCAGCTTGGTCGGCTTCAGCCCGAAGGCGACCATCGCCTTGTTGTACCGCTGGATCAGATGCGGCTCGTCGACCGTCAGCAGCCGGCCGTAGATCAGCTCGTTGTCGCGTAGCAGGTCGGGTTTCTTGGCAGGGCTCATGCGCGTAGTCCCAACGGATCTTGCGCTGGATGACCGAGCTCCAACGCTGACGCCCCCCTCTCCCCGTTCTTCACGGGGAGAGGGTAAGGGTGAGGGGCAGCGCAAACGGTCAAGGACATGTCTCTCCATAGCCTTTGGCGGCGACAAATCGAAGATCACGCGTTTCGATATGGCGTTCGAGGCGCCCTTCGATCGCAGCCACCACTGTTTCAAGGACTGCTTCCCGCTCCTTCAATACGTCTACGTTCCAAAAGCGAAGGATAGACCAGCCATCGGAGACGATGAAGCGATCTCGGATTCGATCATATTGGCTGCCGACATGCTGACTGCCATCGACTTCGACGACGAGCTGGCAGTCTCTGCAGGCGAAATCGACGAAGTAAGAGCCTATCGGCAACTGCCGTACGAATTTATGGCCGTTCAGTCTGCGGTCGCGCAACTCCAGCCAGAGCGCGGTTTCTGCATCGTTGTCGGATTGACGCAGGCGCCTTGCGCGCTTGGTTGTGTCTATTTCTGGCCCACGCATGCGCTGCCCCTCACCTTTACCCTCTCCCCGTGAAGAACGGGGAGAGGGGGGCGTCAGCGTTTGAGCCACGTCTTTCAGCGTTGCTGTGGGAGCTTATGCATCGCACCGGAAACAGTGCTATCCGGTGAGAAGGAAGATCACGCATTCCACATTCCCTTCTTCTTCAACTCCTCGATCTCGCGGACGGCACGCTCCCGCAGACGGGTGTCGCGGATCATCTTGGTCACCGCCGCATCGTCCGACTTGTCGGAATAGCGGAATTCGGAATCCGCGTAGCGGTTGATCTCCTGCATGACCATGTCCATCGAGAACGGCCCGCGCAGTTCCTCGATCATCGCCTTCTTGTCGTCGTAGCTTTTGTGCATGAAGGCTTCCGGCTTCTCGAACCACTCGTCGGGCAATTCGATGTCCATGGCGCGCATCTTGATCGCGTCGGTGACGTTCTTGATGGCGCGGCCGGTGAAACGCGGCTCGGCATCCTTGATCAAGTGCAGATAGGTGCCGATATCGGCCATCGACTTCGGCGCGCCGTTCTCCTTCATGTAGCGCTCATAGACCTTCATCAGCCCGTCTTCCTGCGGCTTCTCATGCTCCTCGTAAGCCTCCATCACCGCGCGCTGGATTTCCTGAGCGGCATAGAGCTTGTGGTCGCCGAGCGGGATCTTGTGGTTCTTGCCGGCGAGCAGGACGAAGATGTCGATGTAGTCGTCGCGGCTCTGCGGGCCGTCGACCAGCCAGCGGGCGCCGGCGCGCTGGCGCAATGCGTCGTCAACGTTTTCGGGATAGTTGGAAAACATGCCGAACGAGCAATTGCCGCGCACCACGGTTGCCGCGCCGGCAAATGCGTCCATCAGCACACCGGTGATTTCCTGCTGGCCGGCCGAGGCGCGGTCGTCTGAGCGGCGTGCGGCGACCTGGTCGATATCGTCGATGGTGCCGAAGCCGATGACGCGCGGGTTCAGCACATTGTTGATGAACTGGCGGCAGTTCTGGCCGGACTTGCCCTGGTAGGAGGAGATCTGGTCGACGCCGAAATTTTCGTAGGCGAAGGGATAGCCGGCGACTTGGCAGTAGCCGTTGAGAAGGCCGGCGATCATCTGGATCAGCGTCGTCTTGCCGGTGCCGGGCGCGCCGTCGCCGATAAACGTGAACAGGAAGCCGCCAAGCTCGACGAATGGGTTCAGCTCGCGCTCGAAGTCGTACGCCATCAGCATCTTGGCGAGCTTTACCGACTGGTACTTGGCGATGTGGTTGCCGACGACCTCTTCCGGTTTCTTGAAGGTCATCACCAGCGGTTTTGCCCGCTTGCCAGGGGCGACGTCGAAACCATCGAGGGTAAAATCGTCGACGTCGATGCGGATATGGGCGTTCTCGAACGGGCCGATGCCGTCGAAGCGGCCCTTTCGCGCCAACAGCCCGTCGATGGCTACGCGGGCAAAGGCGCGGGCGCGGGTCATCAGGTCGGCGTCGTCCTTCGAACCTGCTATCGCCCTGTCGAGCCCGGCCACGATCGACTTCACCGCATCCTGCGGGGTGTCGAACAGAAAGTCCGGCTCGGGCGTGTCGTTCGGCGCCTCGCCGTCGCTGTCGATCAGCTGGAACAAATAGGAGGCGAGGCTGAAGGCGGAGATGTAGGCAGAGGCCGACAGCAGCTTCTTGAAGGTGGCAGCTTCGTCGCCTTCGAGCGGCGCGCGGGCGTTTTTCGCCTGCAGGCTTTCGAGGTCCGAGCCTTCGGCGAAGACATCCGATATGGCTAGCGCTATTGCCGCCCCGCGCCGAGCGCGAAACAACAGCATGTGCTGCGGTATGGTCAGCAATTGGTCGTCGGGATGGACGGCGGCGACGGTTTTGGCGAGCTCGACCTCGCGCGTGCGGCGAACCGAGCCGACCGAGACGGTCGAGACGAAGCGGCGGTTGGTGCCGGCAAGCGCTGTGCCGGACTCGCGCGATGGGTCTTCCAGCACGACGATGCGGGTGATGAAACTTTGCGCAGTGGCGCGGTGCTTTTCAATTGCCGCTTCCGGGATGGTGGTCAGGCCGGTGTCCATGGAAGATGCTCCGCGATTTGACGGTCAGACGTCGCTGATGACCTGCCCTTTGGACAGGATGTGGACCTTGTAGCCCGAAAAGATCTTCTGCGCCTCGCCGGCGGCATAGAGCGCCTGATAGGCCTCGTGCGGGATCAGCGCATGGTTCTCATAGCTCGACACGCCCTGGCGCGCGGCCTCGAGATCGTCGGTATTGATGAAGAATTCCTGCGTCGTCTTTTCGCTCGAGAACAGCCCCTTGCGGCCTGGCTTCTCGGCCTTGGAAAAGACCTCCTGGATGGTCCAGGTCAGCAGCCAGGCGTTTTCCGGCTTGCGCACCTTGGCCAGCACTTCGCTTACCGTCGAATTGTTGTCGGTAATCCCTGCAGAATAGAACGGGCCGAGCACGACGCGACGCAGCTGCTTGGGATGCAGCGGTTCGAAATCCTTGTCGAGGTTGACCGCGATGGTCGCCGGCGACAGCGTGTAGGCGGAATTCTTCTCGGTGAAATCGTCGAAACGGTGGGCGAGCTCGGGATTGAGCAGGCCGTCGACCGGCAGCGGAATGTCGACCCTCTCATTAAGCTTGCCGCCGGAGTCGACCAGTTGCCGGATCATGTCATCCGAGGAATCCTCGACCGTCAGCATATAGACCAGCGGCAGGTTGGCGCTGCCGTCGAAGCAGGCCCAGTGGACCAGATAATAGGGCCGCAACGTCTTCGGATTGACCGAAACCTTGGCCGTCTGGGCCAGCGTGAACGGGCCAAAGGTGGTCTCGCTCTTGACGTCTTCGAGGTAGAGCCGCTCGGCCATCGATTTCTGCAGCGCTTCGGGGAATTCCTTATGGCGCAGGACGAAGTCCGCCATTTCCTCGCGCAGCTCGTCGGCCAGCGGGAGGTTGGCGAGGCGCGCATCGGCCTGGAGGCGGTCGTTTTCCAGCTCGAGCAGGTTCTGAAAGACCGGAAAACCGCTTTCGGCGCGCGAGATGCGGAACGTCTCGGTGAAGCCCAGCCGGTTGCGCCAGCACGAGAACGACTTGTCGAGCCGCGCAATATATTCGGCGACGATCTTGGCGACGATGCCGTGCCGGTAGAGCGGCGAGCGATCGTCGCGCATGAACACTTCGAGGCCGCCAAGTGCCGCCGCGATCGCCGAGAAATAGCGCGCCGCCGCTTCGTTTTCGGGGGTCATGCTGCCAGCCCTTGGGAGCAGTGCACGTGCAGCAATTACGACTGCACGTAATTTGCCGAATTGTGCTTCTTCATTACATCGTCGAAGCGGCGGGCGAAGGCATCGTCGGCGAGCTTCTTGCGGCGCTGGATGTCGGCGGTGGCGACCATGTTCTTCTCGTGCATTTCAAGCAGATCGCCAATGTGCTTCTGCGAGGCAGCACCAATGCCGGCCATGGTCTCTTCGGCGGTGTTGTCGACCTGGCTGCCCAGCGTGTTGATTTTGTGGGCGACATCCTGTTGGGCGGCGGTCTTCAGCGAATCTTCCAGAGCCTTGTACAGCACGATGCGCTGCTCGGTATCGATGGTCAGCTTGTTGATCAGCGTCGATTGCGCCGCGATCTGGTTGTTGAGCGAATCGACGAAGGTCTGGAACATCGAGGTGTAGCGCTCCAGCGTCTGGCTTTCGGCCAGCAATTCTTGCTCCTTGGCCTGCTTCTCGTTGTATTCCGTGGCCAGTTTCGAACGCTCGCCTTCAAGCTGCGTGCGCTCCTTCTGGCTGGTCGAGGCGGCGATCTTGTTCTCGATGTCGAGCAGCATCGGGTTGAGCTCCTCGATGCGCTTCTGCACGGTCTCGAGATTGGACATGGTGGTCTTGCGGCGCTCGATCACCTGCGACAGGCTGGCCTCGGAGGTTTTGTAGCGCGTGTCGAGAACCTGCTTCTGCGCCTTGAGGATGCCGACGATGGTGTCGGACTTCGCCAGCAGTTCCTGCAAATTGCCGGCCAGCGACATGTTGCGGACGCGGTCGGTGCGCATGCGCTGCTTGCGCTGGCTGGAGAAGACGCCGACGAAACTTTCCCAGCCGGTGTAGTTCTTCATGCTCTCGAATTCGGCGCCGAAGACGTTGGTGGCGTCCTCGAGGCCGATGATCAGGTCGGCGATATTGCCTTCCATCACCTTCTGCTGCTTCAGCACATCCTCGATGCGGGCATTCTCGATGTCGAAATTGGCGTCGCCGATCTTCTTGTCGGCGGTGGCGAGCGTGTCGAGCACGGCACCGGACTGCTCAATCTTGGTGCGCATGTCCTGCACGACCTGCTTGGTCTTGGCAATCTCGGCATCGAAATTCTGCAATGTCGCCATTGGGGCCTCCCGCTTCGGCATCGGTTTCGTTTCGCAAACCGCCGCGAATATATGTGCCGGGTTTGGCGAATGAAAGACGGAAGACATGGGATTACAGGAAAACAAAGAATTTCAGGAAGCGACTGCAGGATATCAAGCCATGATTACGCTGTAACTGCCGGCCGGTCAGGCACCGCTTCGACCTCGGCTGGACTTTTGCTCGGGAGCGACGCTCAGGGCTTGGGATCGGCTTTGAGGTAGGCGATGACGTTGGCGATGTCATCGTCGCTGGTCAGGCCGGAGAAGGCCATTTTGTTACCGGGGACCTTCTGCCGGGGCGCGCGCAGGTATTCGGCAAGGTTTGTTTCGTCCCAGACCAAACCGGCGGCGCCGGCATCCTTCATCGCCTGCGAGTAACGGCTGAGATAACTGTCCGCGGTGCCGGCGGTGCGGCCGACGACACCAAGCAGATGCGGGCCGACCTTGTCGCGGTCGCTCGTTGCCTCGTGACAGACCATGCATCTGTTGAAGACCTTCTTGCCGAGAGCAGCATCGCCGTCGGCATGCGCGGCAACGATGCCGGCGATGAGGAAAGCAGTTGCAGACGAAATTACTCGAAGCATGGGAACTCCCGACGGCTCTGGCTGTGGATCAAAATAGGCGGCACGCTCAATAAAGGCGGCAATGGCGCGATTGCGGAACGAATGTCAGCCGGGAGGTCGGATGAAAGCAATAGCGCTGGTTTAGGCTTTGGTGAAGCCGATGAAATCGTCTGGGGCGGCGCGGCCCATTTCCTCTTCCCAATGGCGGCGGCAGAGCGAGACATAGACGTCCTTGCCGATCGCCACCTGTTCGCCCTGTTTGGCCACCTTGCCGTCGGCGCCGAGGCGCACCACCATCGTCGCCTTGCGGCCGCAGCGGCAGATGGTGCGCACCTCGCGCAGGTCGTCGGCGATCGCCAGCAGGGCGCGCGAGCCGGAAAACAGCTTGCCTTGGAAATCGGTGCGCAGGCCGTAGCACATGACCGGGATGTTCAGCCGGTCGGCGATGCGGGCGAGTTGCCAGACCTGCTCCTCTTCGAGGAACTGCGCCTCATCGATAAAGACACAATGGACCGTGGCGTGGTCATGATGCTCGGCGACCCGGGCGAATAGGTCGTCGCCGTCGCGGAACATCTCGGCTTCCGTCTCCAGGCCGATACGCGACGAGATCAGCCCGGTATCGCCCTTGCGATAGTGGCCGGCGATGAACAGCATCGTCGTCATGCCGCGCTCACGGTAATTATACGAGGCCTGCAACAACATCGTCGTCTTGCCGGCATTCATCGTCGCATAGTGGAAGTACAGCTTGGCCATGCCGTCCTTTTAAGCCGAGTTGCAACAAAGCGGGGAGGGGGAGCGCCTACATTCCACCGGGAAAAGACGACTTCCATCCGGAAAGCGGCGGGCGTGTCGCTGATCGACCAGCCTGCGCCGTTGATCGTGGTTGCCTTAGTGCTTGAAACCGCAGCAGAATGGTGTTTGGCTGACGGAACAAAGGTGGAGATAAAACCGCCACTTCGCTTCACCGAGAACTGAAATGGGAGAATTTCTATGTCGCGCATGAATTCATTCGTCGCCGGTCTCGGCCTCGCGGCTTTTCTATCCACGACTGCGGCCTTCGCCGGCGATCCAGAAAGCTGCAAGGCGGTTCGTCTGTCCGATGTCGGCTGGACCGACATCCAGGCGACAACCGGTATAGCCTCGGTGCTGCTCACCGCGCTCGGCTACGAGCCGCAGGTAATCCAGCTTTCGGTGCCGGTGACGATGGCGTCGCTGAAGAACAAGGACCTCGATGTCTTCCTCGGCAACTGGATGCCGTCGATGACCAACGACATCAAGGACTACACCGCAGAAGGCTCCATCGAGACCGTGAGCGAGAATTTGAGCGGTGCCGGCTACGGCATCGTCGTGCCGACCTATGTCGCCGACGCCGGCGTCAAGACGCTGACCGATCTCGGCAAGTTCAAGGACAAGTTCGACGGCAAGATCTACGGCATCGAGGCCGGCAATGACGGCAATCGTATCATCCTCGACATGATCAAGAACCCGGCCGACAATCTCGAAGGCTTCGAGCTGGTCGAATCGTCCGAAGCCGGCATGCTCACCCAGGCCGAGCAGTCGATCAAAAACAATGAATGGATCGCCTTCCTCGGCTGGACGCCGCATCCGGTGATGGGCGCCATGAAGATCACCTATCTCGACGGCATGGGCGACACTGGCTTCGGCGCCGCCACCGTGCATACGATCGTGCGCAAGGGCTATACGACCGAGTGCCCGAATGCCGGCAAGTTCATCACCAACCTGAAGTTCAACCTGGACATGGAAGGCGAGATGATGGACGCGATCCTGAAGGGTGGCGACGCCAATACGGTCGCGACCGACTGGCTGAAGAAGCACCCGGACGCGGTTGCTCCCTGGATCGCCGGCGTCACCACCTTCGACGGCGGCGACGCGGCGGCAGCGGTGAAAACAGCGCTCGGAAGCTGACCTGACCGCTTGCACGACAAGACGAGGGGCAGCCACGGTAGAAATGGCTGCCCTTTTTCATATCCTGTGACAAGATGACCGTCCGGCAAAGGACGGCGCCGGCAGAAGAGGGGCTAGATGGATCCGATCTCCAAATTCCTGGTCAGCTACAAGATCCCCATTGGCGCGTGGGGGAAGGCGTTTTTCGGCTTTCTCACCGACAATTTCGACACCGTCTTCAGGGCTTTCTCCAACAGCCTCAACTTCCTGCTCGACGGCATCGTCGACGGGCTGCTGTTGCTGCCGCCGGTTCTGCTGATCGCCCTGATCGCTTTGCTCGCCTATTTCCTGCAGCGTTCGAAAGGCCTGGCCCTAGCGGTGTTCATCGGATTGCTGTTCATCCTCAACCAGAACCTGTGGAAGCAGACGGTGGAGACGCTGGTGCTGGTCGTTGCCGCCGCCGCCGTCTCGATGGCTATCGGCGTGCCGCTCGGCATCTGGGCCGCGCACAAGCCGAAGATCTATCGCGTCATGCTGCCGGTACTTGACCTGATGCAGACGCTGCCGACCTTCGTCTACCTGATCCCGGTGCTGACCCTGTTCGGCCTCGGCAACGCGCCCGGCCTGATCGTCACCATCATCTTCGTCATCCCGACCTCGGTCCGGCTCACCCATCTCGGCGTCACCTCGGTGCCGAAATCGATCGTCGAGGCGGGCGAAGCGTTCGGCGCCACCAAGCGCCAGCTGCTGTGGAAGGTCGAGCTGCCTTCGGCACTGCCGACCATCATGGCTGGGCTGACCCAATCGATCATGCTGTCGCTGTCGATGGTGGTGTTCGCCGCCCTGATCGGCGCCGGCGGCCTCGGCACAGAGATCAACCGGGCGCTCGGGTCGCGCCGGATCGACCTCGGGCTTGAGGCAGGTCTGGCCATCGTCGTGCTCGCCATCGTGCTCGACCGAATGACGCGCATCGGCGTGGGAGGCAAGAAATGACCGTCGCCGTCGATTTCAGGAATGTCGACATCGTCTTTGGCGCCGACCAGGCCGGCTCGCTGGCGCTGATCGACAGCGGCGCCACCCGCGCCGAGATCCTCGAACAGAGCGGCAACGTGCTGGGCTGCGCCGGCGCCAGCCTCACCGTGCACGAGGGCGAGATTTCGGTGCTGATGGGCCTGTCCGGCTCCGGCAAATCGACGCTGCTCAGAGCCGTCAACCGGCTGAACGTCGTCTCGCGCGGCCAGGTGCTGGTCAAGGACGGCGATGGTACGGTCGACGTCGTCACCTGCGACGAGGCGACGCTTCGGCGGTTGCGGCAAAAGCAGGTGGCAATGGTGTTCCAGCAGTTCGGCCTGCTGCCTTGGCGCACAGTGGAGGAAAATGTCGGCCTTGGCCTCGAGCTCGCCGGCGTACCGGAAGCCGAGCGCAAGGAGCGGGTGAGCAAACAGCTGAAGCTGGTTCATCTCGACCAGTGGTCGAAGAAATACGCGCATGAGCTTTCCGGCGGCATGCAGCAGCGCGTCGGCCTGGCGCGCGCCTTCGCCACCGAGGCGCCGATCCTGCTGATGGACGAGCCGTTCTCGGCGCTCGATCCGCTGATCCGGACCAAGCTGCAGGACGAGCTGCTGCAGCTTCAGGCCGAACTGAAGAAGACCATCATCTTCGTCAGCCACGACCTCGAGGAGGCGCTGAAGATCGGCACCCACATCACCATCATGGAGGGCGGGCGCATCGTGCAGACCGGCGCGCCGGAAGACATCGTGCTGCGGCCTGCCAACGACTATGTCCGCGACTTCATCGCCAATGTGAACCCGCTCTCGGTGCTGACCGCCTGGAACGTCATGCGCGACCGCCGCGACCTCGAACATGGCGAAAACGGCTGGGTGTGGCTCGACCGCCGCAAGACGACGCGCTTCAAGATCGACGAGCATGGGCTGGTGGCGGCGGCCGAGCGCGACGGCAAGCCGGCGGTGTGGGTCTCCTGCGCCGACGTCGAGGCTCAGCCGGAGGAGACGGCGCAGGTGTTCTGGGCCAATCCCGGCACCTCGCTGAAGACGGTGATGCTGGCCATGCATCGCTCACAGACAGCACCCGTGGCGCTATTCGACGACCAATCGCGCTTCGTCGGCGCCATCGGCGTCAGGGATGTGCTGAGCGCGGTGTTGCGGCGGTAGTTTTTCTCCTTGGGGAGAGAACCAAGACCAACGCCGAGTTCTGTCGCGCCCCCCTCTGTCCTGCCGGACATCTCCCCCACTTGGGGGAGATCGGCGGTTTCGCAGACGGCTCTCACACTCCAACGTTTGTAGTTGGCGAAATCGGCGACGACAGCCAATCTCCCACCTGTGGGGGAGATGTCCGGCAGGACAGAGGGGGGCGCAAAGGAACGCCAGCTTAGCCCGATACCGCAAGCTAAACCGCCAGCGGCAGGCGCAGCTCCGTCAACAGGCCGCCATCGGGATGGTTGGACAGGCTGACTTCGCCGCCGGCGCCACGGGCGATATTGCGGGCTATGGTCAGGCCGAGGCCGAGGCCGCCGGTCTGGCGGTTGCGCGACTGGTCCAGGCGTACGAACGAGCCGAACACGGCGTCGAGCTCGGCCTGCGGTATGCCCGGCCCCTCGTCGCGGATCGCCAGCGCGATGATCCTGTCCGATTGGCGCAGGTTGAGATGCGCCTTCTTGCCATAGGTCACCGCGTTCTGGACGAGATTGGTGACGCAGCGCCGGAGCGCGACTGGGCGCGCTATGCAGATCAGGCCGCGCGAGCGCGCATCGTCATTGTCGAACGAGACCTCTTCGAAGCCGTCGGCGACCGATTCGACGAGCGACCAGAAATCGATCCTCTCGCTCTTCTCCTCGGTCACCTCGAAAGTGGCGAAGTCGATGACCGAGCTGGCAATGCCTTCGATGTCGGCGAGGTCGTGCCCCAGTGCGGCGCGAATGGTCGAATTCCTGAGCAGTTCGAGGCGCAGCCGCATCCTGGTCAGTGGCGTGCGCAGGTCGTGCGCGAGCGCCGCAGCGAGGTGCTCGCGGTCCTCGACATAGGCGCGCAGCCTTGCCTGCATGGCATTGACCGCCTTCGCCGCGGTACGCACCTCGCGGCTGCCGCTCTCGGCGATCGGCGGGCTCTTCAGGTCCTCGCCGATCCGCTTCACCGCGGTCTCCATCATCCGGTAGGGCGCCGTCAGCCGGCGCAGCGACCAGATCGAGGAAGCCACCACCAGCCCGGCGATCAAGGCATAGAGCGGCAGGCTATCGAAGCTCAGTATCGGCCCGGCCGGCGTGTTCGGTTCGGTAAAGTTCAGCCATTGGCCGTCGGCAAAGCGAAGCGAAGCGGTCAGCTTGTCGCTCTGGGCGAAATCGGCGGCCAGCACCAGCAGGTCGCGCTCGACCTGGCCAACATCGGGACCGGCGACCGTCCCACCGGGAGCGTCGGCTTCGTGCGTTGCCGGGTCGCGGCGGACCCGCGCGTCGGTGATGCCGAACTTCGATAGCCGACCGACCAATATGTCCTCCAATTCGGCCAGCTCGTCGTCGCCGGCTATCGACGAAGTGACGGCGGGCGTGCCGGAGACGGTGAGCGCGTAAGTGGCGTTGAACAGGCCGGAGGCCGTCGCCTTGCGCTGTTCCGGCGTAGCATCATGCATCAGCTGTACCAGCGAGAAGGCGCGGTCGTTGAGCCGGTAGAGATCGACGACGTCATTGGCGGCGGCACGGTCGCGCGAAACGATGTAGAGGGTCGCGATCTGGCTGATCAGCAGGCCGGCGATGACGATGAGCAGCACCCAGGCCGGCAGCGTTTGCGGCAGAATGCGTCTCATTCGGAGGTCGTCTCAGGCAGGAACTGATAGCCGCCGCTGCGCACCGTCAGGATCAGCTTCGGCGTTTTCGGGTCGTCCTCCATCTTGCGCCGCAGCCGGCTGACCAGAATGTCGACGCTGCGGTCGAAGCTGTAGCCGCTGTCGCCGCCGGACAGCTCGATGAGCTGGTCGCGGCTCAGTACGCGTTGCGCGCTCTTGACGAAGGTCTGCAGGAGATTGAATTCGGCCATCGTTAGCTCGATCCTGACGTCGCCGGGCGCCATCAACCGGCGGCGCGAACAGTCCATCGTCCAGCCGGCGAAATGGTAGATCTGCCGCGAAGCGGCACGTCGCGGTTCGGCGGTGCCATTACGCCTCAAGACGGCACGAATGCGTGCGAGCAGCTCGCGCGGATCGAAGGGTTTCGGCACGTAGTCGTCGGCGCCCATCTCCAGGCCGACGACGCGGTCGGTGGTCTCGGTGACCGCGGTCAGCATGATGATCGGTGTCGAATAATTGGCGCGCAACTCGCGGCAGAGCTCCAGGCCGCTCTTGCCGGGCAGCATGACGTCCAGAACGATCAGGTCGACCTGGGCGCGGCGCAGCACGGTCTCCATCTCGGTGCCGTCGGCGGCGACCGATGTATGCAGCCCTCGCTTCTGGAAAAATTCCTGAAGCAGGTCGCGAATGCCCTTGTCGTCGTCGACGATCAGTATGTGGGGGTCGGATTTCACAGGAAACCTGTCATTTGTGGATCGCCCAAGCGGTGCTTCGGCCGTCAGCCAGACGATAGAATTCAGGCCATAAGTTGGCCAGTGGAGATCGGCAGCTCGATCCGGGCGCCCAGAAACAATCCAGAAACAAAATTCTACAATCCGGAAAAACTGCCGAAAAAAAACAAAGGCATAAGTGGTGCCGTGGCGGTCAGGTCATCGGCTGCGACACGCGTTACGGGATTACGGACAGACCAATGCAAAGGTTCTCGATCAGTCTGATGGGTGCGTTGCTTTCCATTTCGCTCGTCACGGCTGCGGTCGAACATGCCGATGCAAAGCTGGCCGATGCAAAGGCGGCCAATTCAAAGGCGGCCGATGCAAAGGTGGCGACCACCCGCAGCGAGCGTTGCATCGATCTGAACCGCCAGTTTGACGAAGCCCTCGAAACCCATGCCGCGGCAACGCAGGTCACCGCGGCGAAAGCACTTCAAAGAAAGGGAAACCGGTTCTGCGCCAACAAGAAACAGGCACAGGGAATCCGGATGCTCGCGAACGCTTTGAAGCTGCTTGGAGTGACACCGATCGATCCCGTTCAGTGACACTCAATCCGATCTGCACAAAAAGGAAGTGAAGCCATGAAAAAGTCCCTCCTCTCCGCCCTCGGTCTCGCCATCGCGCTGGCCCTCTCGATGCCGGTTCTCGGCGCCAGCAGCGCCAATGCCGCGACCACCACCCCGGCTGCGACGACAACGACGACCGCTGCGCCGGCCAAGGCCGTGAAGAAGGTCGCTGCCAAGAAGACCGTCAAGAAGCACAAGAAGCACGCGGTCAAGGCAGCTCCGAAGGCCTGATCAAGCGACATCTTCTGCCGTATGAGAAGACCGCTCCAGTTGCGATTTGCCTGGAGCGGTCATCTTTTGTTGGCGTGCAGACAGTACGGGCCGGTCCCGGCCCACACCGCCCGTTGAACGCCAGCCGGCAGTTCCCACATAGGCACGGACTTGTGAACTGCACGGCCGGGAAACCGATCGCGTGCGGTTGAATGGACGACCGCTGTTGCCCATGCCAAAATCACCGCAAAGCTGTCGCATGCAATTGCTGGTCCAATGCCTGAAATCACGACAAAACCCCGTACCAGCACGAAGCCGAAGGTCGAACGGCCGAAGCTCTACAAGGTGATCCTGGTCAATGACGATTTCACACCGCGCGAGTTCGTCGTGACGGTGCTGAAGGCCGAGTTCAAGCTCAGTGAAGACCAGGCGCATAGGGTAATGATCACCGCGCACCGGCGCGGCGTCTGCGTCGTCGCCGTCTTCACCAGGGATGTCGCAGAGACCAAGGCGGCGCGGGCAACCGATGCCGGCAAGGCCAAGGGCTACCCGCTGATGTTCACGACGGAGCCGGAGGAATAGAGCTCCTCCCTCGCCCCGTTTGCAGGGAGAGAGAAGGGAACTACCGTCCTTCGCGGTACCACATCGAGCCCATCGCCAGAAGCAGCAGGCCGAGGCCGAGGAAGCCGCCGAACAGCGGCACGCGCGAGACGGCCTTGAGCACGCTGTCGTCGGTGGTGCGCAGGCCGATCCAGTCGTTGCCGGAGGCAGCGCCCGAGGCACGAACCGGGACGATGGAGGGCAGCGTGACAGTGCTGGTGAGATTGCCAATCGCCGAGGCCGGCGCCAGCCGGCGAACGCTGCCGCCGGTTGCCTCAGCCGGCGGTTTCAGCCGGTTCTCGGTGGAGACGACGTCGGTGAATTCCGGCGCGTTGACAGGCCCGACATGGGCCAATGCCGTCAGGTCGCCATTGCCGACCTGATAGAGACCGATTTCGCTGGTCTCGACGCTGCCGAGGAAGACGCCTGGCTCGGATTTCTCGAGCCTGACGATCAGTGCCTTCCCGGACGGCGTGATGACCTGCGCCGGGCCGGGGTCGTCGCTCATCGTCTGGCGGCGAATTTCAAGCACCATGCCGCGGCCGTCGGCGGTCAGCCGCTCCTCCTCGAGTTCGGGCTCCTTCATCAGCCAGTGGGCGATGCGTCGGTAGAGCTGGACATGCGGGCCGCCGCCCTCGAAGCCGCGCGCCCATAGCCAGCCCTGATCGGACAAAAGCATGCCGACGCGGCCTTCGCCCTTGCGGTCGAGCAGCAGCAGCGGCCGGTTGTCGGCGCCCTTCATCACCACCTCGCCCTCGGGGTTCTCGACGCCGATGGTGCGGAACCAGCGGCTCCAGTGCGGCGGCTCGGTTGCGGAGCCGTCGAGCCCGCGCGTGACCGGATGGCGCTGGCCGGTATCTGTGAGACGTGGGTAGAAGGCCTTGTCGATGACCTCGCCGGTCGGCATTGCCGGCAGCGCCGACATCAGCGGCGTGCGGGCGATCGAGCTTTCGCCGGCATATTCGGGGCCTGCCGCGATTAGCAGCGCGCCGCCTTTTTCGACATATTCGGAAATGTAGTCGTAATAGAGGATCGGCAGCACGTCGCGGTGCTGATAGCGGTCGAAGATGATCAGGTCGAAATCCTTGATCTTCTCGACGAACAGCTCGCGTGTCGGGAAGGCGATCAGCGATAACTCGTTGATCGGCGTGCCGTCCTGCTTTTCCGGTGGGCGCAGGATGGTGAAGTGCACGAGGTCGACCGAAGCGTCGGATTTCAGCAAATTGCGCCAGGTGCGCTCGCCGGCATGTGGTTCGCCGGACACGAGCAGCACGCGCAGATTTTCGCGGATGCCGTCGATCAGCGCGATGGCGCGGTTGTTGGTATCGGTGAGTTCGCCTGGTTCGTGGTCGATGGCGAGTTCGACGATGTTGCGCCCGGCGCTGGGAATGGTCACCTGCAGCGGCATCGCCTGGCCGATGTTGGCGTGCTCGACCGATACCTGCTCGCCGTTGACCGATACGCGGACATCGACCGGGCCGGTTTCGTTGTTGGTGGCGATGACGCGATAGGTCATGTCGAGCGGCTTGCCGACGAGGCCGAAGCGCGGCGCATTCTCGAAGCGGATGCGACGGTCCTTTTCATGGTCGTTGCCGGTAATCAGCGCATGCAGAGGGGCATTGAAGTCGGGTGCGCCAAGCGGCGCGTCATGCACCTCGCCGTCGGTGATCATGATGGCGCCGCCAATGCGCGACGGCGGCACGTCTCGGAAAGCATTTTCGAGCGAGGAAAACAACCGCGTCTCGGTGCGCTCGTCGGCGGCTTCGGACTTGCCGGCTTCGACGACACGGACGTCGAACTGCTTGAAGCGGCCGAGACGCTGCTGAAGCCCGGCCAAAGCCGCGTCGGTCTGCTTGGTGCGGTCGCCTATATCCTGGCTCTGGCTGCGATCGACGACGACGGCGACGATACTTTTCAGCGGCTCGCGCTCTTCGTCGAGGAATACCGGATTGAGCAACGCCGCAGCCAGCGCAATCAGGGCTGCCAGGCGGAAGATCGCGCCGCGTTGGCGAAACCAAAGGCCGACCAGCGCCAGCAGCAGCAGCGGCAACAGAACCACGGCGAGCAGCGGCCAAGTGATGAGCGGTTCGAAGGCGAGCGACCAATTCATGGTCTATTGCCCCAGCCGTTCGAGCAGCACCGGGACGTGCACTTGGTCGGATTTGTAGTTGCCGGTCAGCATGTACATCATGATGTTGACGCCGGCGCGCAGCGCATAGATGCGCTGCATCGGATCCGACGGCACGGTCGGCAATAGCGGGTCGCCATTCTCGTCGACCGCCCAGGCGCCGGCGAAATCATTGGCGGTGATCATGATCGGGGACACGCCGTCGCCGGTGCGCACCGGGCGGTTCTCCGTGTTGCTGGCTTCGAGCGATGCCTCGACCCAAAGCGGGCTGCCGGCAAAGCGGCCGGGAAACTCTGGAAGGATATAGAAGGATTTGGTCAGCACGTGGTCCGACGGCACCGGTTCCAGCGGTGGCACGTTGAGGTTGCCGAGGATGTCGCGCAGCCGCTCCGTTGCGGGGCTGGTCGAATCCGCACCAATGCCGTTGGCGAACTGGTCGCGGGTGTCGAACAAGACCGTTCCGCCCTGCTGCATGTAGGCGTCGATACGGGCGATGGCGGCCTCGCTCGGCATCGGGGCGGCGGGATCGATCGGCCAGTAGATCAGCGGGTAGAAGGACAGTTCGTCCTTCGAGATGTCGACGCCGGCCGGTGCTCCGGGTTCGAGCGCGGTTTTTTCGATGAGAAAGCGGGTCAGGCCTTCGAGCCCGGCGCGGCTGATCGAGTCGACACCCGGCTCGCCGGTCAGCACATAGGCGATCCGGGTCTTTGAAATGTCCCCGATCGCCTCCGTATCTCCCGGTTTGGCGTCGTCGGCACGCGCGACGTCCGCGTGGCCAATCAAGGCGCCGAGCGCAATCAGCAGGATGGCTGCCGTCGCCGCAGCACCGGGACGGCGCGGCCGGCGCGACAACAGGCCGCCCATCCAGAATACGGCAAGCGTGTCGAGCACCATCAGCACCAAGGCCGCCGTGACCAGCGGACCTTTGAGGTTGCGCTGCTCGTCGAAGGCATACTGGACGGTGGTGACCGGCAGGGTGATCTCAGGCCGGGCCAGGGGCGTGAATGCGCTGTCGCCACCGAGCAGATTGTGAGCGAATACCCCCGTCTCGGAGCCGTAGAGGCCGGGCGGGTTTTCCAGCGTCACCGGCAGCGGGCCGGCGCCGGGCACCAGCGGCCTGGCATCCGGCGTCGGCGGGACCAGCGTGCCGTCGGCGGCGATCATGCGATAGGGTGCCAGCGACGTGGCGGCGGCTTCGGCATTGGCGACCGCCGCTCCCTGGTTGCGCGACAGTTGCACGATGCGCCGCAGCATCTCGACGAAGCTGCCGGAGATCGGCAGGTTGGACCATGTCGCCTCGGGGGTGACGTGGAACAGCACGAGCGTACCCTTGTCCTTCTTCATCCCGGTCACCAGCGGCGTACCGTCGGCAAGGGTGGCCCAGGTGCGCTCGACAATATCGGGCGTCGGTTCGGCCAGCACCTGCCTGGTGACGGTGACCTCGGTGGGCGGCGCGAGGTCGGCGAAGGGGCCGGTTTTCGGGAATTCGGTGACCGGCTGCGGCGCCGTCCATGACAGCGCGCCGCCCAGCGAGCGCTCGCCTGTGCGGAGCCGGACCGGCAGCAGGTCGTCGTCATTGCCGGCAGCGGCCAGCCGCGAACCGGCAAAACGCACCAGCGTGCCGCCCTTGTCGACCCAGTCGACCAGCCTTTCCCGGGCCTGTTCCGGAATGGTGCCGACATCGGCCATGACGATCATCGCCGGTTTCTGATCGAGCAGTTGCGGGATGGCATCGGCGAGATCGACGCTGGACGGCTCGACGAGATCGGCGAAGGGCTGCAGGGCGCGGCGGATGTAGTAGAGCGGCGACAGCAGCGGTTGGGCCTGGTCGGCCTCGGCCTGCGACAGCAGCCCGACGCGGCGGCGTTTCGAGCTCTCATCGAGCACGCGGACGGCACCGGCCTGGCGTTCGCCATCGAGCGCGATGTAGGCGAAGTCGTTGCGGAGTTCGAACGGCACCGCCATCGTGGCGGTGGCGGTGGTTACGCCCGGGGCAAAGGTCAGCGTCGCGTCGGCGATGCGGCGGCCCTTGTCGTCGAAGGCGCCGGCCGTCACCTGTGCAGGTGCCGGATCGCCCGGTGCGCGGATGGCGGTCAGGGCGAAGCCGTCGACCTGGTTATCGGCGCCGGTCAGGCCGGTCAGCGACAGTCGGTCGGAGACAGCCCAGACGACGCGTGCTGCGTTCTTCGACAACAGCGTGTTGAAGGCGGCTTCGTCGCCTTGCGCCGCCAGGCCATCGGCGAGTACGGCAACGCTGGTGCCCGGCAGCGACTCCAGGGCTGATGCGACGCGGGCATAGACGGCGGGGCGGTCGGTCGGGATCGGGCGCGGCTTTGCCGCGCGCAGCCGGTTGAGCGCGGCAGCGGCATCGAAGGGACCGATCTCGGCATTCGGCTTCTCGGCGGTGAAAGCGATGAGCACCGGCACACCGTTCGAATTGGCATCGGCGATCAGCCGCTCGGCGGTGGCGACGCGCTTACCCCAGTCGGCGGCACTTGCCCAGTCATTGTCGATCACCAGCGCCAGGGCAGCGCCCTCGGCCGGCAGCTTTTCGCGCGGGTTGAAGACGGGCTCGGCAAGTGCTGCCACGATAAGCGCGGCCATCAGCAGCCTGAGCAACGTCAGCCACCACGGGCTCTGCTGCGGCGTTTCTTCGCGCCTCAGCACGCGGGCGAGAATCCTGAGCGGCGGAAACACCTCGGTTTGCGGCCTGGGCGGGGTCAGCCGCAGAAGCCACCAGATCACCGGCAGCGCCAGCAGGCCCCACAGCACCATCGGCGCCCCGAAGGAGAGCGGCAGCCAACTCATGCGCGAGCCCTCCCAGCAAAGGCGCCCTCGGCGGTCATCGCCATGTGGATGCGCACCAGCGCCTCGGAGGCAAGGCGGTCGGTATGATTGACGGTAAAGCTCCAGCCAAGCCGTTTGCACCACGCGGCCAGTTCCTGGCGGCGGGCGGCATAAAGCAGGCGATATTCTTCGCCCAGCATTTCGGCGCGGCCGGCGGTCAGCTTGTCGCCGGTCTCAGGATCGGTGAATTCGGTGCGCCCCGCATAGGGGAAGCTTTCCTCGGCCGGATCGGCGACCTCGATCAGATGGGCGCGCACGCCGTGGCGGGCGAGCACGTCCAGCCAGGCTATGGTGTCCTCAACCGGGTCGAGGAAATCGCTGACGATGACGATGTCGCAGAAGCGGCGGATGCCGGACAGGTCGGGCTTTGCCGGCAGGTCGGCGGCGTGCATCAGTTGCGCCGCGATGCGCTCGGCGCCATTGCGGGCGGTGAACGGGTCGGTCAGGCCCGGCCAGGCAATGCGCTCGCCGCTGCGCGACAAAAGCTCGGCCATGGCCAGCGCCAGCACCAGAGCGCGCGACTCCTTGGAAACGCTGGCTCCGGTCGATTTGTAGAGCATGGAAGGCGAGGGGTCGGCCCACAGCCACACCGTATGGGCGGCCTCCCATTCGCGGTCGCGGACATAGGTGTGGTCGTCGCGCGCCGAGCGGCGCCAGTCGATGCGCGAGGAATCGCCTTCGACATAGGGCCGGAACTGCCAGAAATTCTCGCCGATGCCGCGCTTGCGACGGCCATGCCAGCCGGCAATCACCGTGTTGACGATGCGGCGCGCCTCGACCAGCAGGTCCGGCACCAGGGAAGCCCGCAACCGGCCTCTGGCGAGCGCATCGCGCGTCGCTGTCGGTGCCTGCGCTTCACCGATGCGCGCCATCAAATCCCTTTCGCGAGCTTCGCCACGACGTCGCGTACCGTGGTGCCCTCGGCGCGGGCGGCGAAGGTCAGCGCCATGCGGTGCTGCAGCACCGGCTCGGCCAGTGCGCGGACATCGTCGACCGACGGCGCCAGCCGGCCGTCATAGAGGGCGCGGGCGCGGGCGCACAGCGTCAGCGCCTGACTGGCGCGCGGGCCCGGGCCCCAGGCGACGTGCTTGTCGGTATCGGCGTTGCCCTGGCCGGGACGCGCCGAGCGCACCAGCTTGAGGATCGCCTCGACGACGCTTTCAGGCACCGGCATGCGGCGGATGAGCGTCTGGATGTCCTTCAGCCGCGTCGGCTGCAGCACGTTTTCGGCCTTGGCATCCTCGATGCCGGTGGTTTCCAGCAGGATGCGGCGCTCCGCCTCGATCTCGGGGTAGAGGATGTCGACCTGCATCAGGAAGCGGTCGAGCTGAGCCTCGGGCAGCGGATAGGTGCCCTCCTGCTCCAGCGGGTTCTGCGTCGCCAGAACATGGAACGGCGCCGGCAGGTCATGGCGCACGCCGGCAATGGTGACGTGGTATTCCTGCATCGACTGCAGCAGCGCCGACTGGGTGCGCGGCGAGGCGCGGTTGATCTCGTCGGCCATCAGCAGTTGCGCGAAGATCGGTCCGGAAATGAAGCGGAACGAACGCTTGCCGAATTCATCCTGCTCCATCACCTCTGAGCCGAGAATGTCGGATGGCATCAGGTCGGGCGTGAACTGGATGCGGCTCGAATCGAGGCCGAGCACGATGCCCAGCGTTTCGACCAGCTTGGTCTTGGCAAGGCCGGGCACCCCGACCAGCAGTGCATGGCCGCCTGCCAGCAATGCGACGAGCGTGCGCTCGACGACGCTTTCCTGGCCGAAGATGACCCGGCCGACGCCGTCGCGGACCCTCGAAATGTCAGCCAGCGCCTTCTCGGCCTGCGCCACCATGTCCTTTTCGCTGATCGGGCTTTCCTTGATCATAACGCTCATGCAGCATCGATCCTTCTGGTTGGAAATACCGCTTGGCACCTTGGGGGCCGCAGAATGCCGCGATTCGGCCTCGCATGGCGCCTGCAAAGAACTTAAATCACAGACTTAGGCTGACAAGCGGAACAACAGTGACTATTTCGTGACCATGACAGAAGCCGCCGAGCATCGTGAAGAGAGCCTGACGGCCGCGACCGAGGCGCGTGGGCTAGAGGCGCTGGTCTCGCGCGCGACGCGCGCCGGCAAGGGGCCGGCGCCGGTGGAACGCTGGAATCCGGCATTTTGCGGCGATCTCGACATGGAGATCAAGCAGGACGGCACCTGGTTCTATCTGGGAACGCCGATCGGCCGGATGCCGCTGGTGCAGCTTTTCTCCTCGGTGCTGCGCAAGGACGACGACGGCAAGACCTATCTGGTGACGCCGGTGGAAAAGGTCGGCATCCGCGTCGCCGACGCGCCCTTCATCGCCGTCGAGATGGATGTGTCGGGCGCCGGCGACGGGCAAATCATCACCTTTCGTACCAATGTCGGCGATGTGGTCGAGGCTGGGGCGGAGCATCCGCTGCGATTCGTCGACGAGGACGAGACAGGTGGCCTGAAGCCCTATGTGCTGGTGCGCGGGCGGCTGGAAGCGCTGGTGGCGCGGCCAGTGATGTACGAGCTGGTCGAGCACGGCCAAGAGATCGACATCGGCGGCAAGACGATGTTTGCCGTCCGTTCCAAAGGCGAGGTCTATCCGATCATGCCGGCTGAGAAACTGAAACGGCTGAGCGCATGATGGACCGCCTATGATGGATCAGGTGACGCCGGTGCCATTTTCCGCCGCCGAGTTTCGCCAGCGCGTCGTGGCGCAGCCGCAGGCGCATGCCGGTGACGATTTTGGCGACCACCGCTTCAATCCGGGTCATCCCAGGCTGAAGCTGGCCAAGGCGCTGCGCGATGCCGCCGTGCTGATCCCGGTGGTCGACCATGGCCACGAGGCCACGGTCCTTTTGACCCGGCGGGCGGAAAAGCTGCGCAACCATTCAGGGCAGGTGGCTTTCCCCGGCGGAACCATCGATCCAACCGATGTGAGCCCGGAAGCGGCGGCATTGCGCGAGACGTTCGAGGAGATCGGTCTCGATGGGGATTATATCGAGATCCTCGGCCGCATGCCGGACTACGTCTCCGGCAGCGGCTATCGCATCGCCCCGGTGCTCGGGATTGTGCGGCCCGGTTTCAGCCTGACGCTGAATTCCGACGAAGTCGATGCCGTCTTCGAGGTGCCGCTGGGCTTTCTGATGGACCCCGCCAACCACACCAGGGACAGCCGCATGTGGAACGACCTCGAATGGTTCTTTTACGAGATGCCCTATGGCGGCCAGCGCATCTGGGGCGTTACTGCGGGCATCATCCGAACGCTTTATGAAAGGCTCTATTCGTGAGCGATCCGGTGTCGATCGCGGGCAAGGCCGGCTGGCTCGGCGAAAGCCACTTGCAGCGCTTGCTCGCCGCGCTGACTGACGGTGGCGAGGAGGCGCGTGTCGCCGGCGGTGCCGTGCGCAATGCGCTTATCGGACAGCCGGTTGCCGACATCGACATCGCCACCACCACAGTGCCCGAGGAAACCATCCGGCGCGCCGAGGCGGCAGGCTTCAAGACGGTGCCGACCGGCATCGAGCATGGCACCGTCACCGCGGTCGCCCACGGCAAGGCCTATGAAATCACCACGCTTCGTGCCGATATCGAAACCGACGGCCGCCGCGCCAAAGTGTCGTTCGGCCGCGACTGGAAAGCCGACGCGGAGCGGCGCGATTTCACCATCAATGCACTCTACGCCGAAGCTGACGGAACTGTCGTCGATCTGGTCGGCGGTATCGCCGATATCGAAGCGCGGCGGCTGCGCTTCATCGGCGATCCGGAAGCGCGCATCCGCGAGGATTATCTGCGCATCCTGCGTTTCTTCCGCTTTTTCGCCTGGTATGGGGACGGCAGGCCGGATGCCGAAGGGTTGAAGGCTTGCGCCCGGCTGAAGCAGGGGCTCGACCAGCTCTCGGTCGAGCGCGTCTGGTGGGAGTTGAAGAAATTGCTGTCAGCGCCAGATCCGTCGCGGGCGCTGCTGTGGATGCGCCAGGCCGGCGTTCTGACCGGCGTTTTGCCGGAAAGCGAGAAATGGGGCATTGATGCCATCCACGGGCTGACCAAGACCGAGAAGGATCTGGCCTGGGCGCCGGACCCGCTGCTCAGGCTGGAAGCCATCGTGCCGCCGGATGCCGCGCGCATGAAAACGCTTGCCGAGAGATTGAGGCTTTCCGTGAGCGAGGCAAGCCGCCTGCGGTACTGGGCGATGACAGCTGCCATCGATCCGAAAACAACCGAAGGAGAGTTGGCGAAAAAGCTCTATTCTGGCGACCGCCAAGGCTTTGTCGATCGGTTGCGGCTGTCGCTCGCTTCCGCTCGAGCCCGCGCGGTCGAAGACAATGACGCACTGCTCGAAGCCGGCGGCTTCTCGCGCCTGCTTGCCTTCGCCGCAAAATGGCAAAGCCCTGTTTTTCCGGTCAAGGGCGCCGATCTGACGACACTTGGCGCCTCACCGGGGCCGAAGCTTGGTGCAACGTTGAAGAATCTTGAAAAGGAATGGGTCGAGTCCGGTTTTGCGCTTGATCGCGGCGCGCTGCTCAAGCGCGCCGCAGAGGCACTCCAATCCTAACCATCACGCTGCGTCGCGGACCTTTTCGATGCGCGAGCGGATCGCCTCGATCATCGTCTCGCGGATCACCGTCTCGCCATGCGTCTCGCGCAGATGCTCGACGGCACGACGCATGACCTCTGCCTCCTCCTCGGCGCGTGTGTGCCACTCGCAGCCGGGTACGAGCGACCCGCAATGGAATTCCTTCATCGGCTTCTCCTCATTTCCTCCTTGGAGCGCCGCGCAGCGCACTGACACGGAAGCTCCAGACCTTTGATCTCGCGCATGATCTCGAAACCGGGTTCCGGCATTCGGGTTATACGCTGGCCAGCTAAGCATAACACGATCGAACGGTTTTGGTTGCCTTAGAGCGCCGCGCGTCCAACCCGACAAGCGGCGTTCTAGTGTACGGGTTTGCGAAAAGGCGGAGCATCGCTGCTCCGCCCTCTACGCTACCTCCGAGGCAAGACGTTGTCTTGCTCCAGCGGGCAGGCCATCACTTCACGATCTTGACTGCCTCGGCAATTTTGTCCTTGCCGCTCATATCCCACGTGACGCGGACCTTTTCGCCGACCTTTAGGCCAGGATCCTTGAAGGTCTGGGGCAACGTAAAGGTGGCTCCGTTATCCAGAACTAGGCTCATCGCCGTTCCATCAAAGCTTTTGATCGTGCCGGTGGTGTGCTTGACCGCGGCGAATGCGGCGGTACCAGAGGCGAGAACGGCAGCAGCGGCTGCGGTCATAATAAGCTTGCGCATGGCATGCTCTCCTGGAAAATGCGGGCACCTGCTTGGGAGAGGTACCCCACTTAATCATGGGCCGTCCGGTCACGTCGGGTCGCAGCTCTCGGGGGTAAGAACCGCCGGCGTTTCCCGGCCCGACGCGACAAATAGCCCAATCTTTTCAATAGTATATTAGACGAAAAAGATATTTTCTGGCGCGCCTTGCGCCACATTCGCCGTCAAATTCTCGGGATTTGGACCCGATTGCGGCTCACGTCGCGCTCACCGAGATTTTACGGCCATTTCACCTCTGGCGGCAGGCTGGACAGGATCGAGGCGACATTGCCGCCGGTCTTCAGCCCGAAGATGGTGCCGCGATCGTGAAGCAAGTTGAATTCGACATAGCGGCCGCGGCGGATGAGCTGCTCGTCACGGTCGCCATCGGTCCAGTTGTCATTGAAGTTGGCGCGCACCAGATGCCCGTAGACGACGAGAAAGGATCGCCCGACATCCTGGACGAAGTTGAAATCGGCGTCCCAGCCGCCTTTGTCCTCGCCCGAATGCAGCCAGTCGAAGAAGATACCGCCGGTGCCACGTGGCTCGTCGCGGTGCGGCAGGTAGAAGTACTCGTCGCACCAGGCCTTGAATTGCGCGTAGTCGGCGATCGCCGCGTTCTTCTCGCAGGCAAATTGCATCGCCCTGTGGAAGGCGATCGTGTCGGGGTCGTCCTGGCTGCGGCGGCGATCGAGCACCGGTGTCAGGTCGGCGCCGCCGCCGAACCACTGGCGCGAGGTGACGACCATGCGTGTGTTCATATGCACGGCCGGCACGTTGGGGTTCCACGGATGGGCGATCAGCGAAACGCCGCTCGCCCAGAAGGACGGGTCCTCTTCGGCGCCCGGCATCTGCTTCCTGAATTCGGGCGAGAACTCGCCATGGACAGTCGAGGTGTGGACGCCGACCTTCTCGAAGACGCGGCCATGCATCATCGACATGATACCGCCGCCGCCCTTGCCGGCATCGCGTTGCCACGGCGTCTTTTCGAAGCGGCCGGGCGACCAGCTGGCCTGCGGCCCCTGCAGGTCCTGCTCGATCTGCTCGAAGCTGGCGCAGATGCGCTCGCGCAACGTCTCGAACCACAGGCGCGCCTTCATCTTCTTCTGTTCGATGTCGGCTGGCAGCCCCGCCGGTATCTCGGGTCGTTGCAAATGCTGTCTCCGGTTGCGGGCGCGCCCGACAAATGACTCGTCTTTTCCGGTCGCGATCCCTAATCTCTTGGATGCAAGGGTCAAGTGTGAATGGAGTTCTTTCGTGCGCACCCCGGCAAGACCGCCGCTGGATGGCCTGAAGAAAAGGCTCGACCGTTCACGCGCCGAGAACGCGCGCATGCCGCGCGACGGCTTCCTGCGCGAGACCTTCGTGCTGCCGCGCTCCGACGCGCGCCTCAAGGCGAAAGAGTGGTTCGAGCGTTTTCCCAAGCAGGCCTATTGGACAGAGATCGAAAGCTGGTTCGAGCGGCCGGGCGACGTCATCGAATTCACCATCAGGCGGCTGCCGGCGGCGGATTAACGCTCGATCAACAGCCGTCTCGCTCCCGGCCCCCGGGTGCTCAGCCGATCGCCCTTGTTCCGCAGCGGGCATTTGTCAATCGACATGCAGCCGCAGCCGATGCAGTCCGTCAGCCCGTCGCGCAGCTTCTTGAGCTGGGCAATCTTCTGGTCGAGTTCGTCGCGCCAAGCCGTCGACAGCAGATTCCAGTCCTCGCGCGTCGGCGTTCGGCCTTCAGGCAGTGATCGAAGTGCTGTGCCGATCTCGGCCAACGAAATGCCGACCTCCTGCGCCACCTTTATGATCGCCACACGCCTCAGCACGTCGCGGCCGTAGCGCCGCTGATTACCGGCGGTACGGTGGCTGCGGATCAGCCCGCGCGCTTCGTAGAAATGCAGCGCCGACACCGCGACGCCGCTGCGCATCGCCACCTGGCCGACTGTTAATTCCGTTGCCGCAGCCATCTCCGATTTTCCGCTTGACCTCAAGTTAAGTTGAGCTTGTAACGAAGAAATTCTGGATAGGCAAACCGCAGGAGAAGGCGATGTGCGCCTGGGTTAGAATGACAAGCGAGGGCGCAGTCGTCGACCAGAAAGCGGCCGTACTCGCCGCGCGCGCCGACGGTCTGCAAATCCTATCCAAGCTGCCGCATCGCCTCGCCGGCCACCATGGCGACGGAAAGCGCGACGTTGATGCTGCGCGCGGTGCCCTGCATCGGGATGGTAAGTCGCGCATCCGCCGCCTCGTGGACATGATCCGGAACGCCTGCGGATTCGCGGCCGAACAGAAGAACGTCGGCGCCGGTGAAGACGAAATCCGTATAGGCGCTCGCGGCTTTGGTCGACAGCAGCACCAGCCGCCGCGCTTCGCCTTTGCGCCAGTCCTCGAAGGCGTGCCAGTCGACATGCCGGGTCAGCGCCGCCGTTTCGAGATAGTCCATGCCGGCCCGTTTCAGCGCCCGGTCGGAGAGCGGGAAGCCGGTCGGTTCGATGATGTCGACCCCAAGGCCGAGGCAAGCGGCGAAGCGCAGGATTGTCCCGGTATTGCCGGCGATATCCGGCTGGTAGAGCGCAATGCGGAGACGGTCGTTCATTTCCGCGTCTTTCTAATAAGTGGCAGATCAGCCACAGAGCTCACGCGGTTTTGGAAATTCCTGGACTGGCGGGTGGTCATTTTGTGCGAAGTCGGTTATACGGCCAGCATTGTCAACCCGAACCGATGAAGGGGTAATTCATGATGGCCATGCACATCCACCACCCCTCTCGTGGGCTTACCAGCCCGACGGCGGTTTCGGTACGACGATTCTCCTGAACTTCTAGACTTCAATCGCACCGATTCCCGCCGAAACCTTTTTCGGCCTTCGAAGGAATCCGGCGATGTTTTTCAAGCTGTCGAAGGGGCTGAACGCCCCACCTGAACGTGCTTCGACCGATATCACCCTTGCCGCGCGGCGCGTGCCCACGGTCCGGGTTGGTTCACCCTTCTATCTGCATCTTCAACTGGAGGACGGACCGATGTTCGATCCCTGTAGAATACCCGGCTCAAGAAGCCTGCACGAGCGCAAAACCGCGACTTGGGCGCTTTTAATCGGCGAGACCTACTCGTCGGCGGTTCACGCCGAGACCCGCCAGCGTCCGCATCGCGGCATGCTGCCGGACGTCGATTTCTCGCATGCCGTTCCGGACTATAGCCGGCCGTCGCTGGTGCGCCGGATCATCAGGCTGATCCGGCCTGGTGCAAAAACCGGCGCGAAAATCCGGATCGTCAAAACGTCGTCAGCATCGTCAAACGAGACTGTCGGCGAAAGGCCCGCGACAACCTATATAGCGCGAAGCAGGACCGGCGAGGCGGACGATTCCGTATCGCCGGTCCTTGACGCCATGCGGTCTGGGCACGTCGTCCGTTCCCGTGCCGCGTGAGCGGAAACAATATTGTGAGCATCACTATGTTTAGCTGGTTTGAAAAAAGGCTCGATCCGTTTCCGGCTGCGGAACCGGTCGAGCCGCCGAGGACGCTGATCGCCTTCTGCGTGCATTATACGCGCGGCGCGTGGCCCTACATCGCTCTCGATGCGGTGCTGGTGACGGCCATCGCGCTGGCTGAGGTGTGGATGTTCGGCTTCATGGGCCGGATCGTCGACTGGCTGTCGGCGCAGAATCGCGAGACGTTCCTGCAGACCGAAGGCTTGAAGCTGGCCGGCATGGCCTTCATCGTGGTTTTCGCGCTGCCGGCGACGGTCTGGTTCCATTCGCTCCTCAACCAGCAGACGCTGATGGGCAACTATCCGATGCGTATCCGCTGGCAGGTGCATCGCTATCTGCTCAAGCAGTCGATGAGCTTCTATCAGGACGAGTTCGCCGGACGCATCGCGACCAAGCTGATGCAGACTGCGCTCGCGGTGCGCGAATGCGTCATCAAGCTCATCGACGTGCTCAATTATATCGTCGTCTATTTTCTCGGCATGCTGTTCATCGTCGGCTCGGCAGACTGGCGGCTGGCGGCGCCGCTTGCCGTCTGGCTTGCCGGCTATGTCCTGCTCTTGCGCTATTTTATCCCGCGGCTGGGCAAGGTCGGTGAGGAGCAGGCCAATGCGCGCTCGACCATGACCGGCCGTGTCGTCGACAGCTACTCCAACATCCAGACGGTCAAGCTGTTCTCGCATGCGCGGCGCGAAGCGTCCTTCGCCCGGGAAGGCATGGCCGGCTTTCTCGATACCGTCTATCGGTCGATGCGGCTGGTGACGCAGCTCTACGGCCTGCTCTACATCCTGAATTCGCTGCTGTTGTTTTCGGTCACGGCGATCTCGCTGTGGCTGTGGCTCGGCCAGGCCGTGACGATCGGCGCCGTCGCCCTAGTCATCGGCCTCGTGCTTCGGCTGTGGGGCATGTCGCAATGGATCATGTGGGAGATGTCCACGCTGTTCGAGAATATCGGCACGGTGCAAGACGGCATCAGCTCGATCTCGCTGCCCCGCCTCGTCGAAGACAGGCCTGGGGCCAAGGATATTGCCGTGACCAAGGGCGAGATCCGTTTTGAGGACATCCGCTTCCACTACGGCAAGCAGAAGGGCGTGATCGAAAGCCTGTCGCTGACGGTGAAGCCGGGCGAGAAGGTCGGCATCGTCGGCCGTTCGGGTGCCGGCAAGTCGACGCTGGTCAATCTTCTGTTGCGCTTCTACGACCTTGAAAGCGGCAAGATCCTGATCGACGGCCAGGACATCGCGGCGGTGACGCAGGACTCGCTGCGCGCCCAGATCGGCATGGTCACGCAGGACACCTCGCTGCTGCATCGTTCGGTGCGCGAGAACATCCTCTATGGCCGGCCGGACGCCAGTGACGAGATGCTGGTCGAGGCGGCACGCCGCGCCGAAGCGCTTGATTTCATATCAGGGCTTTCGGACGCCGGTGGCCGCAAGAATTTCGACGCGCATGTCGGCGATCGCGGCGTCAAATTGTCCGGCGGCCAGCGGCAACGCATTGCCATTGCCCGCGTTATGCTGAAGGACGCGCCGATCCTCATTCTCGACGAGGCGACGTCCGCGCTCGATTCCGAGGCCGAGGCGGCCATCCAGGAGAACCTCTACAAACTGATGCAAGGCAAGACCGTCATCGCCATCGCGCACCGGCTGTCGACGATCGCCGCCATGGACCGGCTCGTCGTCATGGACAAGGGCCGCGTCATCGAAGAAGGTTCGCATGAGGAACTCGTTGCCAGCGGCGGGCTCTACGCCCAGCTCTGGCAGCGCCAGTCGGGCGGCTTCCTGCTCGACGACGGCCCCTCTGCCAACGATGCAGCCGCCAACGATGCACTCGCCAAGGGTGAAGCCGCCGAATGATGACTGCCATCTACCGCTGGTTCGAGAACTGGGTCTATCCGTTCCGGGAGCCCGCGGACCTTCGGCCACCTGCCGGCGTCAGGGGTTTCCTCTGGCACTATGTCGGGCAGGCGAAGATCGCTTTCTTCACCATGCTGGTGATCGGCGGCATCGCGCCGTTGGTCGAGGCCGGACTGTTCTACTTCGTCGGGCGGCTGGTCGACATCCTCGACCAGCTTCCTGGCGAACGTAGCTGGCATGCCTTGTGGACTGCCGCCGGCCCCGAACTTGTCTTCATGATCGCCGTGGTGCTGGTCATCCGCACCATCGTCGTCGGCCTGTCGGCGCTGGTCGACGAGCAGACGATCACGCCGGGTTTCTATAATCTGGTGCGCTGGCAGGCGCATCGCCATGTGTCGCGCCAGTCCTACGCCTTCTTCCAGAACGATTTTGCCGGACGTATCGCGACCAAGGTCTGGCAGGCGGGGCAGGCGACCGGCGATCTGATGGAAAGCTTCATCGAGGTCGTCTGGTTCATGGTCGTCTATACGGTGACGACGCTGGCGCTGGTCGCCGGGCTCGATCTCAGGCTGGCGGTGCTGGTGGTGATCTGGATCTCAGCCTTCGGCCTGCTGGCCAGACGCTATTTGCCGGCGATCCGCAAGCATGCCGAGGCCACCGCCGAAGCCGGCTCGATGATCACCGGCCGCATCGTCGATTCCTATTCGAACGTGCAGACGCTGAAGCTGTTCTCGGCCGATGGCGACGACCGCTATATCAGGAACGGTTTCGACATCTATCTCGACGCGCTGCGCCCGTTCACCCGCCGGCTGACCGGCGTGCGCATGGCGCTGACCATGCTGTCGGGGATCATGATCACGGCGATCGCCTACTTTGCCGTCTATCTCTGGGTCGAAGGCTCGATCACCGTCGGCGCCGTCGCCTTCACGCTGTCCTTGGTGCTGCGGCTGAACATGCTGCTCGGCCGGCTGATGATGCAGCTCAACAGTATTTTGCGGAACCTCGGCGTGCTGGAAAACTCGAAGGCGCTGATCTCGCAGCCGCTCGGCCTGACCGATGCGCCGGACGCGAAAGAGCTTCTCGTTGGCGGTGGGCGCATCGACGTCAGAAACGTCGAGTTCCATTACGGCAAGGGGTCCGGCGTGCTCAACGGCATCGACCTCGTGGTGCGGCCGGGTGAAAAAGTCGGACTGGTCGGGCCGTCCGGCGCAGGCAAGACGACGCTGGTCAACCTGATCCTGCGCCTCTACGACCTCGAGAGCGGCAAGATCACCATTGACGGGCAGGACGTCTCCAGGGTCACGCAGAATTCGCTGCGCGCCAATATCGGCGTCGTCAGCCAGGATACGGCACTTTTCCACCGTTCCTTGCGCGACAACATCAAGCTCGGCATGTCGGAAGCAACCGACGCCGAGGTGATCGCGGCAGCGGAGAAGGCCGAGGCGCAGGAGTTCATCCTCGGCCTGCGCGACAGTCGCGATCGTACTGGCTATGAAGCCTTTGTCGGCGAGCGCGGCGTCAAGCTCTCGGGCGGCCAGCGCCAGCGCGTGGCGATCGCCCGCGTCTTCCTCAAGGACGCACCGATCCTGGTGCTCGATGAGGCGACCTCGGCGCTCGATTCCGACATCGAGGCGGCAATCCAGGAGAATCTGGCAAGGCTGATGGAAGGCAAGACAGTCATCGCCATCGCGCACCGGCTGTCGACCATCGCGGCACTCGACCGGCTGGTGGTGCTCGACGAGGGCCGCATCGTCGAACAAGGCACGCATGACGAACTGGTTGCGCTCGACGGGCTCTATGCACGGCTGTGGAAACGGCAGTCCGGCGGCTTCCTGTTCAACGAAGAGAGCGCGTTGGCCGAGACCCGGCCGGCGGAGTAGTTTTCCATAAACCGGAGTGAGCCATGGCGGTGAGAATGCCATCGAATTTCGGACGGTCCGGCGCGCAGGAGAGCGCGTTGGATCTGCTTGGCCACGAAATCCTCGGCGAAAAGGCGGCAGCGCTCGGCCGCGCCGGCCGGCGCGTCGAGGAAACACTGACGAGGCTGCGCGAGAATGGCGACAGCGACGATCGAGCCCAGCTGCTCAAGGACGCAGCCGAAGCGGTGCACGGCTATTTCATCCAGCGCGAACTCTGCGGCCTGCGCAAGCACGACGCGGTGATCCGGGAATACAATATTCCCAAGGCCGTGCTGGCCAGGCTCGGCGCCAGCGTATGATCCGAACCGGAATCGGTTTGGGAGGCGTTATTCCAGCCACTCGGTGATGAAGCTGCCGTTCTCGTGTATGTCGGTGGTTTCCAGCGGGCCTGGCCCGAGATTGGTGAATTTGTGTGGCGTGTCCGGCGGTACAATCAGGATCTGGCCGGATGTGGCCTCGATCTGCCGGTCGCCGACGGTGAACAGGCCGGTCCCGGTCCGGATGATAAAAATCTCGCAATAGGGATGGCTGTGCAGCCTGGGGCCGCCGCCGATCTCAGGCAGGTAGTTGAAGATCAGGCAGCTGTTGGAGCCGTAGGCGCCGCATTGCAACTCGCCCTGCCAGTGGTCGGGCGCCTCGGCCCATTTGTCGCGGTCTATAACATGCGCCATAGGGCGAGGATAAACCGCGCCAGCGCCCGCTGTCGAGGCGAACGCAGTCGTTTGGTTTTCCTGCGATTTTCCAATCATTCCATCGGGCAAATTACGTCCCCGCGACAATCTGCCCTTGTGCCTTCACCCGTCTGGACAAAAACAGGCTTCACGCATAAACCCAAGTCCCAAATGCCGGAGGAATTCGCTAGCCTGTTCGCCATGCGCTGTCGGGCCGGCGCGATTGAGCGGGAACAAGGCTCGGCCGCCGGCACGGAAGAGGCGAAAGGATCAGGCACCCGTGAGCGCAACCGACACCCAGGATCCCAACCGTCGTGATTTTCTCTACGTCGCCACCGGCATGGCCGCGGTGGTCGGCGCGGGCGCCGTCGCTTGGCCGTTCATCGATCAGATGCGTCCGGATGCCTCGACGCTGGCCCTTGCCTCGGTTGAGGTCGACGTCTCTTCGCTGACGCCAGGAATGTCGCTCGTTGTGAAGTGGCGGGGCAAGCCGGTGGTCGTGCGCAACCGCACTGAGCAAGAGATGAAGGACGGCGAGGCGGTCAATCTCGCCGAGCTCAAGGATCCAATTGCCCGCAATGCCAATTTGCCGGCCGACGCGCCGGCGACCGACGCCAACCGCACCACGCCGGGCAAGGAAGCGTGGATGGTGATGGTCCAGGTCTGCACCCATCTCGGCTGCATCCCGCTCGGCCAGGAAGGCGATTTCGGCGGCTGGTTCTGCCCGTGCCACGGTTCCGTATACGACACCGCCGGCCGCATCCGGAAGGGGCCGGCACCCGAGAACATGGCGGTACCGGTGTTCCAGTTTATTTCCGACACCAAGATCCGTATCGGCTGAGGCAAGGGATATTTCGATGAGCGAGGGACACTCGACCTATACGCCCAAGACCGGCATCGGACGCTGGTTCGATTCGCGCATGCCGCTGCCGCGGCTGGTCTATGACAGCTTCATCGCCTATCCGGTGCCGCGCAATTTGAATTATGCCTGGACCTTCGGCGGCATCCTCGCGCTCATGCTGGCGGCGCAGATCCTGACGGGTATCGTGCTGGCCATGCACTACGCGGCCGACAGCACTCTCGCCTTCGATTCGGTCGAGAAGATCATGCGCGACGTGAATTCGGGCTGGCTGCTGCGCTACCTGCATTCGAACGGCGCGTCGTTCTTCTTCGTCGCCGTCTACATCCATATCTTCCGTGGCCTCTACTACGGCTCCTACAAGGCGCCGCGCGAGCTGCTGTGGATCCTCGGCTGCATCATCTACCTGCTGATGATGGCGACCGGGTTCATGGGCTATGTGCTGCCTTGGGGCCAGATGAGCTTCTGGGGCGCCACCGTCATCACCGGCTTCTTCACCGCCATACCGCTGGTTGGCGACTGGATCCAGCAGCTTCTCCTCGGCGGCTTCGCGGTCGACAATCCGACGTTGAACCGCTTCTTTGCGCTGCATTACCTGCTGCCGTTCATGATCGCCGGCGTCGTCGTGCTGCACATCTGGGCGCTTCACGTCGTCGGCCAGAACAATCCGACCGGCATCGAGGTCAAATCGAAGACCGACACGCTTGCCTTCACGCCTTACGCGACCATCAAGGACGGGTTCGGCATGATCGTGTTCCTGTTCGTCTTCGCCTATTTCGTGTTCTACCTGCCGAACTATCTCGGCCATCCGGACAATTACACCGTGGCCAACCCGCTGAAGACGCCGGCCCACATCGTGCCGGAATGGTACTTCCTGCCGTTCTACGCGATCCTGCGCGCCATCACCTTCAATATCGGGCCCATCAACTCCAAACTCGGCGGCGTGCTCTGCATGTTCGGCGCGATTGTAATGCTGTTCCTGGTGCCGTGGCTCGACACCTCGAAGGTGCGCTCGGCTGTCTACCGGCCCTGGTACAAGCTGTTCTTCTGGCTGTTCATGGCCGACGCCATCCTGCTCGGCTGGCTGGGCTCGCAGCCGGCCGAGGGCAGCTATGTGTTCATGGCGCAGATGGCGACGCTGTTCTACTTCGCCTTCTTCCTGGTAGCGCTGCCGGTGCTTGGGCTGATCGAGACGCCGCGGCGGCTGCCGAATTCGATCACCGAGGCGGTGCTCGAGAAGAACAAGGGTGGCGGTGGACATCCTGCCGGCGCCACGGCCGCGCCGGAAACCAAAGGCTGAGCATGATCCCGAAAAGTGGAAACCGGTTTTCGGACAAGATCATGCTCGGGACGATGACCGCGCGTCAGAGAATCTCAAGGGGATATGGCATGAAGAAGATTCTCGCCTCGTTGGCGCTGCTTGGCCTTGTGGCCGCGGGCATTGGGGCCACAGGCACTGGAGCGAGCGCCCAGGAAGAGGCGCACAATGAGGCGGCGCCGACGCATTTCCCGATTGACGAACCGAAGGAAATGGACTGGAGCTTCGCCGGGCCATTCGGCACCTACGACAAGGCCCAGCTGCAGCGCGGGCTCAAGGTCTACAAGGAAGTCTGCTCGGCCTGCCATTCGATGAATTTGGTGGCGTTCCGTACGCTGGAAGGCCTTGGCTATTCGGATGCGCAGATCAAGACGCTGGCGGCCGAATATACGATCCATGACGGCCCGAACGATGCCGGCGACATGTTCGATCGTCCCGGCAAGCCGTCCGACCATTTTCCGCCGCCGTTCCCCAACGAGGAAGCGGCGGCGGCGGCCAATGGCGGTGCAGCACCGCCCGACATGTCGCTGCTGGCCAAGGCGCGCGGCGTCGAGCGCGGCTTCCCGCGCTTCGTGTTCGACATCTTTACGCAATATGCCCAGGGCGGCCCCGACTACATCCACTCGCTGCTGACCGGCTACGAGCAACAGCCGCCGGCGGGCATGGTCATACCAGAAGGCACGCACTACAATCCGTACTTCCTGTCCGGCGTGTCGCTGAAGATGCCGAAGCCGCTCTCCGACGGCCAGGTTACCTATGATGACGGGGCGCCGCAGACGGTCGACCAGTATTCTCGCGACGTGTCGGCCTTCCTGATGTGGGCGGCAGAACCGCACCTCGAGGACCGCAAGAAGACCGGCTTTCGCGTACTGGTCTTCCTGCTGCTGTTCGGCGCACTGGTCTACCTGACCAAGCGCAAGGTGTGGGCCGGCGTGGCGCACTGAGCCCTGCGATATAAGAGAATGCGAGGGCGTCGAAAGGCGCCCTTTTCATTGCAGGCATGTCGATTCATCGCAGCCGGCGCTGAACAAGGCCCTTTGCCGGACAATTTTCCGTCAGGCGTCACATGGCGGTAGCCGGACTTGGCTGCACCGGGTTACGATTGGCCAATTCCTTTCACGTCTTTAGCCGAATCTGAATGGCCCGGAGAGCCGCTTGATGAAGTCCTCGCTCGAAGAGACGCTGCTTGCCGCGATCCGCACCATTCCGGATTATCCCAAGCCGGGCATCCTGTTTCGCGACATCACCACGCTGCTCGGCAATGCGCGGGCCTTCCGCCGCGCGATCGACGAACTGGTGCATCCCTATGCCGGCCTGAAGATCGACAAGATCGCCGGCATCGAGGCGCGCGGCTTCATCCTCGGCGGCGCCATCGCCCACCAGCTCTCAGCCGGCTTCGTGCCGATCCGCAAGAAGGGCAAGTTGCCTTACGAGACGGTGCGCGTCGCCTACAGCCTGGAATACGGGCTGGACGAGATGGAGATGCACAAGGACGGTGTTTCTCCGGGCGAGAAGGTAATCCTCGTCGACGATTTGATCGCCACCGGCGGCACGGCGGAGGCGGCCGTCAAGCTATTGCGGCAGATCGGCGCCGACATTCTCGCCGCCTGCTTCGTCATCGACCTGCCGGACCTTGGCGGCCGCGAGAGGTTAGAGGGGCTCGACGTGCCGGTGAGGACGCTGATCGGGTTTGAGGGGCATTGAGCGTTTCTTCCTTCTCCCCCGTGGCAGAAGGGAAGAATTCCGCTCACCCCACCTTCACCAGCACGGCACTTTCGAATTCGATCACCTTGTCGCCCGTCGAATCGAAGGCCTCTGAGCGGAGCGTCAGCAGCCGCCAGCCCGGTCGCGAGGCAATGGGGCGGTGGGCCAGCGCCGTGCGGGTGAAAGTCACGGTTTCCCCGGCATAGACAGGTTTGGGCCATTTGAGGTTCTTGAAGCCGGGCGAGGGGCCGAATTCCGGCACCGGCCCGGGGCCGGGCCAGCGGGCGACCTCTGCCTCTATGCCAGCCTGGAGGTTCAATTTCATCCAGGTGGCGGCGGTGTGCCAGCCCGAGGCGCAGAGCCCGCCGAATATGCTGTTCCTCGCCGCCTCTTCATCGATGTGGAAAACTTGCGGATCGTATTTGCGGGCGAACGCCTTGATCGCCTCCGGTTCGAATCGATGCGAACCGAGCGTGACGGTGATACCGATGCAGAAGAATTCGTCGAGGCTCACGCACTGCCCTCGCGGGTGAGGAACATGACGGTGTTTTCGAGCTCGAAAACACCTTCGCCGCGCTGGTTGAACAACTCGCTGCGCATGGTCACCAGGCCAAGCCGGGGCTTCGATCTAGACAGGCGCTTGGCAAGGACGGTGGTGCTGCCGCTCAACAGGTCGCCGGCCAGGACCGGCCGTTTCCATTTGACCTGGTCGACGCCTGGCGCGCCCTGGGAGGTCGAGTCGAGCAGGAAGGCATCGCACAGCATGCGCATGAACATGGCGCAGGTGTGCCAACCCGAAGCCGCCAGCCCGCCGAGGATGCTGGCCTTACCCGCAGCCTCGTCGAGATGCATCGCCTGGGCATCGAACTCGCCGGCGAATTCTATGATTTCGGCGGCGCTTACCAGCTTGGTGCCAAGGTCGAGCGAAGCGCCCTCGACAAAATCCTCATAAGCCCAGGTCTTTGCGGTCATGGTCTGGAAATCCTGTTCAGGATTGTACGATCGCTGCGGGTTGGGGTCCCGGATGCAGGCAGCGCGGCATTTGGTCAAGCAATTTCTAGTGCGCCAGCCTGCGGCGCCCAAGCCGCAGCGGAGGTATTGATGACCCTACAGCCAGCCGCGGCGGCGGAAATACCAGAAGGGCAGGATTGCCGAAAGCACCATCATGCCGATGGCGAAGGGATAACCAAAGTGCCATTTGAGCTCGGGGATGATGTCGAAATTCATGCCGTAGATTGAAGCGACAAGCGTCGGCGGCAGGAAGATGACAGCGGCGACGGAGAAGATCTTGATGATGGCGTTCTGCTCGATCGAGATCATGCCGAGCGTCGCGTCGAGCAGGAAGCTGATCTTCTGCGACAGGAACGTGGCGTGGTCGGCGAGCGACAGCACATCGCGCGACAAGGTCTTGATGCGGGCGCGGGTATCCTTGCTCATCCTGGTCTGCGTGGAGGCATGGGCGAGGAAGCCGGCAAGGCGCTGCAGCGAGATCAGGCTGTCGCGGACCGAGGAGGCGAGATCCTCCTTGCGGCCAATGCCTTTCAACAGCTCCTGGAAGTCGCGGTTGCGCTTGGAAACCTTGGTCGAGCGTGCCTCGAAGATGTCGCGCGAGATCGCCTCGACGTCGCGGCCGGCGCGCTCCAGAATGTCGGCGAGGCGGTCGACGATCGCCTCCAGTAGTCCGATCAGGATGGTGTCGCCGCTGGTGCAACCGGTCGCCACCTTCTCGGCGCGCTGCGGAAAGGTCTTAAACGCCTTCGGTTCGTGGTACCGCACAGTGATCAGCCTGCTGCCGGCGAGCACGAAGGTAACCGGCGACATCAACGGATCGTCCACCTCGGTCTGCGCAGGCAGAATGGCGGTCATGAAGTAGGCGCCGTCCTCGACGTAGAGACGGCTCGAGATCTCGATCTCTTCCATCTCGTCGCGGGTCGGAACGGCGATGCCGAGCCAGGTCTCAATTGTCGTCTCTTCTTCCTTTGTCGGGTTGAAGAGGTCGACCCAGACCACAGTGTCGCTGTTCTGCAGGAGATCGTCGACCAGGCGCAGGCGATCATTGTCGACGACGAAGGCCTTGATCATCGCCGGGTCTCCCTTGCTGTTGCCAAAGAGCGTTCGTTGGAGGGGCGCGTCAGTCAGATCGCACGGACACGGGCAGGTGAGGCGCGAGGCCGGTGCAAAGGCCCCTTAGACCCCGCACGACGGCCCGTCAAGCAGCGCAAGAGGCACTGCGACCCCTGCTTTGAAGTTTGGCATCGAGCGGCGGCAATGGTGGCCGCTGGGCTCCCTCGCCTGGTCAGGTGTTGAACTTGAACAGCATGATGTCGCCGTCCTGGACGACATACTCCTTGCCTTCGTCGCGCGCCTTGCCGGCCTCCTTAGCCGCCACTTCGCCGCCCAGCCTGACGAAGTCGTCATAGGCGATGGTCTGGGCGCGGATGAAGCCGCGCTCGAAATCGGTGTGGATAACGCCTGCCGCCTGCGGCGCCCTGGCGCCCTTGTGCACGGTCCAGGCGCGTGTCTCCTTCGGCCCGACGGTAAAGTAGGTGATGAGCTGCAGCAGCTCGTAGCCGGCGCGGATGACCTTGTTCAAGCCGGGTTCGTCCAGGCCGAGCGTTGCCAGGAATTCCATTTCCTCTTCGTCCGAGAGCTGGGCGACCTCGGCCTCGATCGCCGCCGAAATCACAACGGTGCGGGCACCTTGCGCGGCCGCCATCTGCTCGACCGCCCTGGTATGGGCGTTGCCGATGGCGGCATCGGCTTCGGCGACGTTGCACACGTAAAGCACCGGGTGCGACGTCAAAAGGTTCAGTCCCTGCAGGATGCGCAGATCCTCAGCCGAGATGCCGTTGAGCAGGATGCGGGCGGGCTTGCCGGCCTGCAGTAGTTCAAGCGCCGCTTCCATCATGGGAAGTACGGTCGCTGCCTCCTTGTCCTTGCCGGCGGCACGCTTGCGGATCTGCACGATGCGGCGCTCGAGGCTGTCGAGGTCAGCAAGCATCAATTCGGTCTCGACGGTCTCGGCATCGGCGACAGGATCGATGCGGCCCTCGACATGGGTGATGTCGTCATCCTCGAAGCAGCGCAGCACATGGACGATGGCATCGACCTCACGGATGTTGGCGAGGAACTGGTTGCCCAGCCCTTCACCCTTCGAGGCGCCGCGCACCAGGCCGGCAATGTCGACGAACGAGATGCGCGTCGGGATGATCTCCTTCGACTTGCCGATCGCGGCGATCTTCTGCAGGCGCGGGTCGGGCACCGCAACCTCACCGGTATTCGGCTCGATGGTGCAGAACGGATAATTGGCGGCCTGTGCCGCCGCCGTCCTGGTCAACGCATTGAAGAGCGTCGACTTGCCGACATTGGGCAAGCCAACGATGCCGCATTTGAAACCCATTTTTGTCTGGTCCTATCGGGAAATCGAAATTTGATCAGGGCTATGGGCGAAAGCGCCGACGATCGTCAAGGCGCAATTCAATTCAGACGCTGCGCGATGTCGTCGGTGCCTATCGCCAACGCGTGAACGCCGGACCTGCTCAGTATTTGCAGAAGATGCCAGAACGCGTCGACATCCGCGGTTCCGAAATCGATCGTCAGTTGCCCCTCGAGCAATTGCGCACTGTGAATGATGCTTCCTACGGTCTCCGATGTTTCACGCTCGCCATCGATATCGAACCAGCCGCGAAACCATTCGTCGAAGAGATCGCCGTCAAGCTCATTTACGGGGAATTTGAAATGAACCTCGTCCCACTTGAACGGTGAGATGAGGACATCCATTCCACCGATCCCGGCGTGAATATCCGGAGAGAATTTCACATAGGTATCGCTATTGATGAACTGCGGATTTGGCTGTCCGTCATTGCCGACGAAATCAACCGCGATGAGATTTCGATAGAAGGAATCGACGTTCGAAAACTTGACCTCGGTCGCATGCGATCCTTGGCCGTTGCGAGCAAGTTCGCCGGCAGCGGCGACGAAATAATCAACATACTTCTGCCTTACGCGGCGAACCAATTGCTGGACGTCATCCATATTCATGGCTCAGTCCTTGCCGCCAAAAAGCTTCTTCAGCATCGCCGCCATCGGGCCGGTTTTGGGCAGCTTGGCCGCCGGCTGCTGCGGCCGTGCCTGACGGACGTGGCTTTGTGCCTTTGGCGCCTTGGGTGGCGGGCGGTCGTCGTCGTCCGTCGGCGTGAGCTTGTCGCGCAGCGCCAGCGTCACGCGATTCATGAACGAATTGTCGTCGCCCTTGGCAAGCAATCCGGCACCATCGGCGATTGCGTCGAGCAGCACGTCCAGCCATTCGCGGTCGGCCTTGGCGAAATCGCCGAGCACATGGCCATGCACCATTTCCTTGACGCCGGGGTGGCCGACGCCGATGCGCACACGGCGAAAATCCTTGCCGACGTGCTGGTCGAGCGAGCGGATACCGTTGTGGCCGCCGGAGCCGCCACCGACCTTGACCCGCACCTTGCCGGCGGCAAGGTCGATCTCGTCATAAAAGACAGTCAGCGCCGAAGGGCCGAGCTTATAGAAGCGCAAGGCTTCGCCGACCGATTGGCCGGACAGGTTCATGAAGGTCTGCGGCTTGATCAGGATCACCTTGTCGCCGGCAAGCGTGCCTTCGGCGATCAGCCCCTGGAATTTCTTCGACCAGGGCGAAAAGGAATGGCGGCGGGCGATCGCGTCCGCCGCCATGAAGCCGACATTGTGCCGGTTGTTGGCGTATTTCGCGCCCGGATTGCCGAGGCCTGCAAAGACAAGCATCGTCGCCTCCGGGCGGGAAGGGGTTACTTCTCTTCGGCGGCAGGAGCCGCTTCGGGCGCAGCCGCTTCAGTCGTCTCTTCTACGGCCTCCGGCTTCATCGCCGAGGAGCCGGCAATGGTCGCGATGGTGAAGTCACGGTCGGAGATCACCGGCTTGACGCCGGCCGGCAAGGTGACGGCCGAAATGTGGATCGAATCGCCAATATCGGTGCCGGTGAGATCGATGGTGATGAAATCCGGGATCGCATTGGCCGGGCAGTGGAATTCGACCTCGTGGCGCACGATGTTGAGCACGCCGCCGCGCTTGATGCCGGGCGACTTGTCTTCATTGATGAAATGCACGGGCACGTCGACATTGACTTCGGTGTCCTTGCCGATGCGCAGGAAATCGACATGGACCGGGAAATCCTTGACCGGGTCGAGCTGGAAGTCCTTGGGCAGAACCTGGATCTTGTTGCCGTCGACATCGATCGTGGCGACCGTGGTCAGAAACCCGCCGCCATGGATCTTGTAGTAGATGTCCTTATAGGTCAGCGCAATCGCCAGGGGAGGCTGCTTGTCGCCGTAAATCACTGCAGGCACTTTACCGTTGCGGCGAACTGCACGGGCGGACCCCTTACCGACCTGTTCGCGCGCTTCGGCCTTGAGCTCGTAAGTATCGTGGCTCATGGCATTTCCTTTCGCGTTGTTCTGGAGCGTTCGCGGCCGGCAACGTGCCGGGGCCGTAAACGTCGAAAGCCGACATAGCTAACGCATGACCTGGTCCGAAAACCGGAATCCACTTTTCGGGATCATGCGGGAAGGCGGCCTTCCGCCGCGTTGCCTCCAAGGGTGTCTACGCGGGTGGCGGCTCTATAGCGGAAGGCGGCGCGAGGTGCAAGCGGGGCGGAAGGTGCCCAGGGACGGACCGTGTCCCATCAATGTCAGGCCGGAAACAGCAGTACCGAAAGCAATGCTGCAATGTACAGTCCGACGCCAAAGGACAGATGGGTCATAAGGCTGCGCAGGCGCGCAGTGCGCGGATTGGGAACTTTCGAAGCCGCGATGCCGATCCCAAAAGCCGGTTGCATCACGAAGAACGGGGCGACGATGGTGCAGACGCCGACCAACAGGGCCGGAAGCACTGTCGGGTGCCGTGCCCAGTCGAGGCTCCACACTCCAATCAGCGCCGCGGCAAATACGATGCCGGTCGCGTAATGTGCGCTCCATCCAATGGCGGTTCCGCCGCGAACGCGAGCAGCTTGCGCGATATTCGCGTGCGCGAAACGGCCACGCGGAAAGTGTCCGATCCAGCGGCCGACCCAGGCGTAATCAAGCGATGGAATCGCGAGCTTTCGCTTCAGAAACCATCCCCAAAGGTCCATCAGGGCTGTCGCGCCGATACCAATGACGGCCGCACGGACAACGAACTCCAACATTTTTGCTCTCCTGTTTCACCCGTCAGACATTAACCAATTAGAATCAATCATTCAACATATTGATTGATTGATTGATTAATGCTAGCCAAGTCATATGAAAAGCACGGACGTTCACCACCCGATCTTCGACGAAGTAGCGGATCTCGCCCGCACCTTGGGGCATGCCCACCGGCTGGTTCTGCTGCGTCACATTGCCGATGGCGAACTGGCCGTCGAGCAGCTGACGCAGCTTTCGGGGATCGCATTGGCGAATACGTCGCAGCATCTTCAACATCTCAAGCGAGCGGGCCTGGTGCAGACCCGGCGAGACGGAAAACGCGTTCTGTACCGGCTTGCAGATGGCCCAATCGAAAACGTGTTCGCGGCGCTGCGAAGCCTTGCAAACCATAGACGCGAGCAGATCCGTGAGTTTATCAACGACAGCATTAGCCAGCCGGACAGGCTGGAAAACATCTCGCGCGAGGAACTCGTGCGCCGCATGCGAAACGACGAAGTCGTGCTGCTCGATGTCAGGCCGCAGAACGAATTCGCGACGGGGCATTTGCCGGGTGCGATCAACATTCCCGCTGATGAGCTGGAGCAGCGGCTTGCGGAGCTTCCACGAGAGAAGGTCGTTGTCGCCTATTGTCGTGGGGTCCAGTGCGTTCTGTCGGCCGACGCTTTGGCAATCCTGAGGGCACGAGGCTGGGCCTCGCGCCGGTTCGAAGGCGGCTTGCCCGAGTGGGCAGCTGCAGGCCTGGGTGTAGAGGGAACGAACTACGAAAGCGGCTGACGGCCGCCAAATCGGCGTCGCCGGGCCTGGCCCAAATAACCGCAGCGGGCGATGGCACGGCGGCTGGACGGGCGCGTCGGAAGAGGGGATTCGCTTAGAAACCGAACCCGGGCTTCACCCGACCGTGGTCACCTTCCTCGCTTCCTTCATGTTAGGCAGAAAAACCGTCAGCAGCCCGAGTAGCGGCAAATACGAGCAGACCTGGAAGACGAAATCGATGCCTTTCATGTCGGCGACGACGCCAAGCACGGCGGCCGCGATGCCGCCCATGCCGAAGGCGAAGCCGAAAAAGATGCCGGCGATCATGCCGACCCGGCCGGGCACGAGTTCCTGCGCGAAGACGACGATGTTCGAGAAGGCCGAGGACAGGATCAGGCCAATCAGCACGGTGAGAACCATCGTCCACTCGAAATTGGCATAGGGCAGGGCCAGGGTGAAGGGCAGCACGCCGACGATCGAGAACCAGATCATCGCCTTCTGCCCGTAGCGGTCGCCGAACGGGCCGCCGAGCAGGATGCCCAGGGCCGAGGCGCCGAGGAACAGGAACAGCATGACTTGCGACATCTGGACTGAAACGCCGAATTTATGGATGGAATAGAAGGTATAATAGCTGGCAAGGCTGGAAATATAGGCGTTCTTGGTCAGTACCAGCAGCGTCAGCACCAGCAGCGCTCCCATCACCTTGCGGCGCGGGAAGGGCGAGACGAAGCCTGCCGTCTTGCGGGTGCTCTGCGCGGCACGCAGGCGGCTGTACCAGCCGCCGACCTGCCACAGCACGATGATGCCGATCAGCGAGCCGCCGGCGAACCAGGCGATGCTGGTCTGGCCGAAGGGCACGACGATGAAGGCTGCCAGCAGCGGCCCCATGGCCTGGCCGAAATTGCCGCCGACCTGGAACAGCGACTGTGCCAGGCCGAACCTGCCACCAGAGGCGAAGCGCGCGATGCGCGAGGATTCCGGGTGGAAGATCGCCGAGCCAATGCCGATCAGCGAGGCGCCGATGAGGAGCAGCGAGTAATGTCCAGCATAGGCCAGCACGACCAGGCCGATCAACGAAGAGGCCATGCCGTAGGGCAGCGAATACGGCATCGGCCGCTTGTCGGTAATCATGCCGATCACCGGCTGCAGCAAGGATGCCGTCACCTGGAAGGTGAAAGTCAAAAGGCCGATCTGCCAGAAATCGAGACCGTAATTGTCCTTCAGCAGCGGATAGATCGCCGACAGCAGCGACTGCATGATGTCGTTGATGCAATGGCAGAAGCTCACCGCCAGGATGACGGTGAAGGCCGTCGCCTGAGCTGAAATGTGGCTGGCCGCTGCCGGCTTGGCGTCGGCGGTTGCTGTGGTATCGGTCAAGGCAGGCTCCGTGGTCTTTTTGGCGGGCGCTCCCGCAGGCGGTCTTATGGGCCGGCTGCCTTATACGTTGCTTGTCACGCGACTTCTTTCGTGGTTTGGTCCAATAGTTTCGCAAGTGGGCCATAGCTGATGCCGCATGGCAGGGAAATGTTCAGAGCGGGCGATACCGATCGTGGGCTGTTGCATGAGCGTCGCTGGCAATGGCTGGAGCAGGCCGTCGGGCCGGCGGTGGCGCTGCCGACCGAATATCCGGACGGCTATCACGTGCCGCGGCACCATCACAGCCGCAGCCAGTTGCTGCACGCGCTGGTCGGTGTCGTGCTGGTGACGACGCGGCATGGGCGCTGGATGGTGCCCCCCGACCACGCGATGTGGATCCCAGCCGGCACCGAACACTCGGTTGAGATGCTGGGCGACGTCAGCATGCGCTCCGTCTATGTGATGCCGGAGGCCATTCCCGGCCTGCCGGACGGGTTGCGCGTCGTCGGCATCACCGACCTGATGCACAGCCTGATCGTGGAATCGGAAAAGCTGCCGCAGGGCGCCGAGCTGGAGGGGCGGGGCGGGCTGATCATGAAGCTCCTGCTGCACGAAATCCCGAACCTGCCGCAACGGCCACTCGGACTGCCGTTCCCGTCCGACGCAAGGCTGGCAGCGCTGTGCCGGCGCTTCGTCTCGGCACCGTCACCGCACGCGACGATCGATGAATGGGCCGCTATCGTCGGCATGAGCCGCCGCTCTTTCACCCGCGCCTTTCATCGCCAGACCGGATTGTCGCTGTCGACTTGGCGCCAGCAGGCCTGTCTGTTCGCGGCGCTGCCACGGCTGGCCGACGGCGAGCCGATCACAAGGGTGGCGCTCGATCTCGGCTATGACAGCGTGCCGGCGTTCATCACCATGTTCAAGCGCATGCTGGGAGCCTCGCCACGCGGTTACATGCGCGGCGCCCGTGATGCTGGTGAAGGTGTGCGGCGAATAAGCGGTCCGGCTCGGCCTGAGTCGCAGCCCTAAAGCGCGTCGCGTTCGACCGGTCTCATGCGACGCGCTTTAGGTTCTTGTTTTATGCATGTCGTTGTCGCAAAACCGCTGCTCACTTTTGCGCGACATGTATTAATCGAACAGGCTCGACACCGATTCCTCGGTTGCCGTGCGGGAGATCGCCTCACCCATCAGTTCGGCGATGGAGATGACGCGGATATTGGCGGCGTCCAGCACTGCCTGGGTCGGCTGGATGGAATCGGTGATGACCAGTTCCTGCAGTTTCGAGGCGCCGATGCGGGCGATGGCGCCGCCGGACAAAACGCCATGGGTAGTATAGGCGGTGACACTGGTGGCGCCGTCGGCAAGCAGCGCATCGGCCGCATTGCATAGCGTGCCGCCCGAATCAATGATGTCGTCGATCAACAGGCAATCCTTGCCGCGCACGTCACCGATGACGTTCATGACTTCCGATTCGCCGGGGCGCTCGCGACGCTTGTCGACGATGGCCAACTGGGCATCGATGCGCTTGGCGAGGGCACGGGCGCGGACCACGCCGCCGACATCCGGCGACACCACCATGACATTGGCGAGCTGCTTGTATTTCGCCTTCACGTCACGCGCCATCACCGGCACGGAAAACAGATTGTCGGTCGGGATGTCGAAGAAGCCCTGAATTTGCCCGGCATGCAGATCCAGCGTCAGCACCCGGTTGACGCCCGCCCGCGTGATCATGTTGGCTACCAGCTTGGCCGAGATCGGTGTGCGGCCGGAGGCGCGGCGGTCCTGCCTGGCATAGCCGAAATAAGGAATAACCGCAGTGATACGCTTGGCCGAGGAGCGCATGAAGGCGTCGATCATGATGAGCAGTTCCATCAGATGATCGTTGGTCGGGAACGAGGTGGACTGCAGGATGAAGACGTCCTCGCCTCGCACGTTCTCCTGGATCTCGACGAAGATTTCCTGGTCAGCGAAGCGCCTGACGCTGGCCTTGCCCAGCGGAATGTTGAGGTAGCGGGCGACTGATTCGGCCAGCACCCTGTTGGAATTGCCCGCGAAGAGCTTCATGCACCGTTCCTGGCGAAGGATTGAGAGACTCCGATAGCACTCCAGCCTCTTAGTCGGGCTTTTAGCGGCCCGCGCCGGTATTGCAAGCGTCGTGAATGGGAATCCGCCGGCTAATCTCAATAATCGCTTACGGCTTGACGATGCGGCGATAGGTCCACTTCGATGCCGACAGAATCGGGATAGCTTCTATCTTTCAGTCTGAGCATGCTCTTTTCCGAAAACCGGATTCCACTTTTCGGAATCATGCTCCAGGTCAGCCGGCGCCGCCGCCAAGCCAGGTGGCGAACTGGTCGATTGTCTGGTCGGCAATCGCCTGCATGGTCGCCGGCGCGACCGCCGCCCAGCCTTCGCCGCCACCGACGGAGGGCGCCTTCTGCTGGCCGTTGATGCGATGCAGCCGGTTGCCGGCCGGGTCATAGATGTCCCAGACATAGATGACGGTGGTGTCCTTGCCTTCCGTCATGGTCGAGAAATAGCCCTTGAGCACGTGCGTTGGGGTCTGGTCGGTGCTGCCGGCCAAGGTGATGCCACGCTGCCTGGCGCGTGTCTGAAGCTCGGCGGTCAGCGGTGTCGCGGCTTCTACCGAGGCGCCGACGATCGGCGCCACCTGCAGCCGGGTTCGCGCAACGGCAGCGGCGCTTTTGGCGGGCGGCACGGCTGCTGCCGCCGGAGGCTGCGCTGTATCTGCAGTTGGCGCGGTGCCGGAAGACGGCGCCGCAGTTGAGGGGGGCGTTGCGGCGCCGCCGGCTCCGGGCAGGGATTGGGTCGATTGCGGGGCGATGGCCGAGGGTTCGAGAACGTCCTTCGCATTGGTGCAAGCCGCCAGCGCCAGCGCCGCGAGCAATGACACGGTCGTCACATGCGATCGTCTCATTAGCCTGAAAACTCCTTGGCGACGAACGCCCCTCACACTTTTTCCATTATGGATTCACTGCACGATCAAGTCGAGATCATGGCGGGACAGCGGCTTCGGCTGGGATTCGGTCGTCAGGTAGGTGCGGCCAAGGGTCATCGCCGTTTCGGTTTCGGAGTCCATGATGATCATATGGGCGAACAGCGTCATGTTCGGCGCAATCGGTTCGGGATTACCCTGATAGAACATCGGCATATCCATCCAGGACGGGGTGAAGCGGGCGCCGAGCGAATAACCGCAGGCATTGAGCCGGTGCTTGGTCAAATTGTGGGCTTCGAGCGTGCGGGCATGGGCGTCGAACACGTCGCCGAACGTATTACCAGGTGTCATCGCCTTCTCGACTGCAAGTAGCGCGGCGCGGGCGGCATCGAACAATTCCTGGTGGCGTTTCGATACCTTGCCGGTCAACACCGTGCGCATCATTGCCGCATGGTAGTGATGGAAGACACCGGCCCATTCGAGTGTCAGCTGGTCGTTCTTGGTGAGCTTGCGGCGACCGGCCTTGTAGCGGCAGAGCAGGGCGTCGACGCCCGAGCCGATGATGAACTCGTTGGCCGGATAATCGCCGCCGCCGGCAAAGATCGCGCCTTGCATGGCGGCGAGGATCAGCGCCTCATCGCCGCCCTGCTTGATCAGCGGCAGTGCTGCGTCCAGCGCGTCGTCGGCCAGATTTGCGGCTTTTTCCGCCTTGGCGATTTCGGCCGGGCTCTTGAACAGCCGCAGCCGGCTGACAATGCCAGAGGCATCTGCGATCTGCCCGAAGGTCTGCAACTGCTCGTCGAGGCGCCGGCCATTATATGCCGTCAGGCCGTGGGTGTCGTATTCGACGCCGATGCGGGCGCCGAGCAGGTCAAGCTCGTTGAGCAAATTGCGCAGGTCGACCGCCGGATTGGCGCCGTTGCGATCCGTCCACAAAACGATGTTGTCGATGATCGAGGTGTGGCGTGCCTGGCGCAAATCGGCCGAACGCGTCAGCAGTACCATCGAGCCGTCGGCCTTGACCACCAGGCACTGGAAAAAGCAGAAGCCGAACGTGTCGTAGCCGGTTAGCCAATACATGCTTTCCTGCGCAAACAGCAGGACGGCGTCGAGCTTCTTTTCGGCGATCTCGATCATCAGTCGATCGCGCCGCGCGTCGAATTCCGAGCGTTCGAAATGCAGCGCCATCAGTCAGTCTCCAAAACGATTGCCGAAACCTGCCGTCCGTAGTCGGGCTCGTTGCGATGCGTGCTGCGCCGATAGGAGTAGAAAAGCTCTTCCTCGGCATAGGTGCAGCGGCCGAGCCCTTCGGCATTGACGCCAGCCTTGGTCAGCCGGTCGACCGTGTAGCGGTTGAGATCGAACATCGCGTGTCCGGCATTTGCGGAGGGCGCGAAATAGCGGGCATTACCGGCATCGGCGTCGACGAAGCGGGCGACGAATTCCGGTCCGACTTCGTAATTCTGTGGGCCGATGGAAGGACCGAGCACTGCGACGATGCGGTCACGCCGGGCGCCGAGGCTTTCCATTGCCGCGATGGTGTTTTCCAGCACTCCCGTGAAAGCGCCTTTCCAGCCGGCATGGGCGGCTCCGATAATGCACGCCTCGGCGTCAGCGAAGAGGACCGGTCCGCAATCGGCGGTCGAGGCCCCGATGGCAATGCCCGGCCGGTCGGTGACGATGGCGTCGGCCTTGGGACGCTCGCCGGCAAAAGGTTCCCTGGCGATGACGACGTCCGGCGAATGAACCTGATGAGCAGTCAGCAGATGGCTTGCCGCCACGCCCATCCATTCGGCGACGCGGCGGCGATTCTCGCGCACCAGCGTCTGGTCGTCGCTCGATCCGGTGCCGATGTTGAGGCCCCGGTAGATGCCGCTGGAAATGCCGCCGACGCGTGTGAAGTAGCCGTGGCGGATGCCTTGCGCCGTTTCCAGCAAGGGCGACCGAACGGGATCCGGTTTGGTCTGATTCAGCATGGCGGCTTTGTTGTCCGTATGGGCGATTTCGTCAAGCGCGTTGAAGGCGGCGAGTTGAAGGTAGGCAAGTTGAAGGTAGGCGAGTTGAAGGCGGGCGCAGTTGAAGGCGAGTGCAGTTGATGTCGGGCGCAGCCGGAGAGGGGAGAGTGGTAGAGGCGACAGCGAAAAGTCAATCCGCGCTTGCGAACGGCGGAACGGCAATGCCGGGAGGAAGGATGGCAAGCACCTTGAAGAGCTCGCCCATGGCCTGCTGACCGGCGAGGCGCTCGACGTCGGCCGCGATCTTTTCACGAGCTGCCTCATCGGCATTGGCGCCGAGCCGGCCAGCTCGTTCGAGAAGCCCCATCTTGAGCAGGAATTCACCTTGCGTGGAGAGGTGGGCATCGAGGCTGTGTGCCCGAACGGTTGCAGCGAGGGCAGCGAAATCGACATGGGCGGTGAGGTCGGCCTCCCCCGGATTCGCCAGCACGTCCTCATGACCGTGCTTGCGCAAGGCCTGCAAGGTGTCGCCGATGCCGGGCTGGAGGTGACCGTAGTCGAGAAACAGGCCGGCGCCGCCAAATCCGGCAAGTCGCCCGGCGATGGCCGCCATCAGGGCGGCGCGGGCTGGCGCCACCTCGACGATCGCACCTTGCGGCGCATTCTCGGCATCCTCCGGCAGCAGCATCGGGTCGAGCGAGCCGGTGCCGACGAAAAAGCGAAGCTGGTTCGCATCGTCGAGACCGATCATCCGTTCGCGCCAGCCGGCTCCGGCGCGGACGAACTGGCGAATAGGCACCGCGTCAAACAGCTCGTTGCCAACAATCAGAAGCTGCCCCCGCGGTAGTGTGTCGATGGTTTCATTCCAGGCGATGGTGGCCGACGTCCCGGCAAGCGTCCGTTTCTGGACCTCGGTCAACCGCGGACTGGTCTCGATCAAGGCGAATGATGCGCTGGCGGTAAGCGTCGGATCGAGCCGCGAAAGCGTGCGCAGCATATCTCTCATCAGCGTGCCGCGGCCGGGGCCTATTTCGGCGATGGCGACCGGCGTCGGCCGGCCGATCGCCAGCCATGCCTGGTAGAGCCAGACGGCGACCAGCTCGCCAAACATCTGGCTGATCTCCGGCGCGGTGACGAAGTCGCCGGCGGCGCCGAACGGCTCGCGTGTCGTATAATAGCCGTCCTGCGGATCGAACAGGCAGAGCGCCATGTATTCGCTGATGGGGATCGGTCCCACCGCACCGATCAGCTCGGCGATGCGTGTCTTCAGCGGCGTCATGCGGGCTGCGGTTTTGTCACCGGCTTGGCTGTAGCCATCGCCCAGATGCCGGCCAGCACCATCGGCAGCGACAGCACCATGCCCATGGTGAGCCAGCTCGTGCCAAGGAGATAGCCGAGCTGCTGGTCGGGCTCGCGGAAGAATTCGACGAAGACGCGCGAGGCGCCATAGCCGGCAATGAAGGCGCCGCCGACGAAGCGCGGCGTCTTCAGCTTGAGCCGCGAATGAGTGAGAAAGCGCAGGACAAGGAACAACACCAGCCCTTCGAGCAGCGCCTCGTAGATCTGGCTCGGATGGCGTGCAAATGGGCCGCCATTGGGGAATTCGAATGCCCATGGAACGTCGGTCGGTCGGCCCCATAGTTCGGAATTGATGAAGTTTGCCAGGCGAACGAGGCCAAGCCCCACCGGCACGCCGGCGGCAACAACGTCGAACAGCGACCATGTGCGGATGCCACGCGCCCGGGAAAACAGCGTCATGGCGAGAATGACGCCGAGCAGGCCGCCATGAAACGACATGCCGCCCTGCCAGACGGCGACGACATCGAGCGGATTGGCGATGTAACGCGGCAGGTCGTAGAACAACACGTAGCCGGTGCGTCCGCCGAGCACCACGCCGATGGCCGCCCAGACGATGAAGTCGTCGAGATCCACGGGCTTCATCGGCAGGGTGCCGTCGGGCCAGAGTTTCGGGTTGGTGACGAGGCGCTTGGCATACCACCAGGCGAACAGGATGCCGACGATGTAGCCGACGCCGTACCAATGCACCGCCAGCGGTCCGATCCGGACGATGACCGGATCGATGTTGGGGAAGGGCAGGGCAGCCAGCGGCAGCAAATATTCGCTCAACAGGGTCTCCCGGTTCCGGTCAGGTTCGGGCGCGGACCATGCGGCAGGGTTTTGGCAGGGTCAAGGCGAGCATATGCTTGCATTCCGCATCGTGCGCCACTACGTCAATTCGACCAAGCGAGGATTTGCCATGGCGACCGGACCGAACCGCATTCTCGATGAATTCGCCAAGCTGATGACCGACGCAGCCGGTGCCGCGCAAGGCGTGCGGCGCGAGGTGGAGACCGCCTTCAGGGGCCAGGCCGAGCGGATACTCAACTCCATGGACGTCGTGCAGCGCGAGGAATTCGAGGCCGCTCGCGACATGGCGGCGAAGGCCAGGGAAGAAAACACCCGCCTCGCTGCTCGCATCGAAGCGCTCGAGGCCAAGCTTGCCGAAATGACCGGTCAGGCAGCGCCTGCGGCTTCGGCAAAGCCGCGTGCAAAAAAATAATAAAAATATTCGTTAAACTTTTCCACAAAGCCGGATCGCAAAAAGCGCTTTGTCGTGAATCGCTTACCGGTACTGCGTGGATCTTTCCGACAGCGCCTTTCCACATGCGAATGACGCAGTGCGAAAAATTGGGCTGGTCACGCGACTCCCGATCAATAGACTGAATTTGTTGCATGATTCGGAGCAGGGTCATGCGCCGGGCGGTGGGGTCCGGTCCGGGGTCTTTGCGTTGACGAAGTCCTGGCCGTCCGAGTTCTAGGCAGAATTGTTCGAGTGTGCCTCTCCCGCGGAGCGTGTGGTGGCGCTCCCAGAACGACAGGAAGCATTTCATGGAACTTCTCGAACTCGAATTCTCCCGCGAAATCCATCCGGTGGATGTTATCGAGCAGGTGGCCCACAACAACGACTGGTCCTTCGAGCGGGCCGGCGACGATGAGATCTCGATCTCGGTTGCCGGAAGCTGGACCGACTACCACGTTTCATTCTCCTGGATGGAGGACTACGAGGCGCTGCACCTGGCCTGCGCTTTCGACATCAAGGTGCCTGAGGCGCGCGCGCTTGAGGTGATGCGGCTGCTTTCGCTGATCAACGAGCAGATGCTGTTTGGGCATTTCGACCTCTGGGAGCAGGAAGGCGCCATCATGTTCCGCCAGTCGCTGCTGCTGGCCGGTGGGGTTGAGCCGTCGAGCCAGCAGGTCGAGGTGCTGCTGTCGTCGGCGCTGGAAGCCTGCGAATGCTATTTTCAGGCCTTCCAGTTCGTCGTCTGGTCGGGGACTTCGGCCAAGGACGCGCTGGCCGGCGTGCTGTTCGAAACCTACGGAAACGCCTGACCATCGATGAGTTCGAGCAACGCGAGAAAACCCGAGATCAGCTTCGCCGATTTCGACCGCGTCGACATCCGCGCCGGCACGATCGTCGAGGCCGAGCCTTTTCCCGAGGCGCGCAAGCCGGCGATCAAGTTGAAAATCGATTTCGGTCCCGTGATCGGGGTGAAGAAATCCTCGGCCCAGATCACGAAATACTATCCACCCGAAAGCTTGATCGGCCGGCAGGTGTTCGCGGTGGTCAATTTCCCGCCGCGTCAGATCGGGCCATTCATGTCGGAAGTGCTGACGCTCGGTTTTCCCGATGAAGAGGGCGCCGTCGTCCTCGGCGCGATCGAGCGCAAGGTGCCGGACGGCGGCAGGTTATTCTAACTGCGGTTTGCTCAGGCGGCCAGTTTACGCGTGGTACCCAGTGCTTCTTCGACCGTTTCCATGAACATTTCGGCGCAGGCTTTCCAGCTGTAGCGCATAGCACGTTGCCGCGCCTCGGTGCGGTCGACGAGAAGCGCGGCGAGCGCTGCTTGCCGAAGGTCGTGCGAGACCGCGCCGCCGATGCCGTCACCGACGATATCGATAGGCCCGGTGACGGGATAGGCTGCGACAGGCGTGCCGCTGGCCAACGACTCGATAATGACGTTGCCGAATGTGTCGGTGCGGCTGGGGAAGACGAAGACGTCGGCCGAGGCGTAGATCTCGGCCAGTTCGTCGTTCGGGCGATGGCCGAGAAAATGGGTATCGGGATATCTGGCCTTCAGCTTCGCCAATTCCGGCCCTTCGCCGACAACCACCTTGCTGCCGGGCAGGTCCAGGTCGAGGAAAGCCGGCAGGTTCTTCTCGATCGCAACGCGGCCGACGCAGAGGAAGATCGGTCCCGGAAGCCCCAGGTCCTTTCTTTTATCCGGCCGAAAATGATCGGTATCGACGCCACGCGTCCATGGCCGAAGCTTGGTGAAGCCGCGTGCCGCAAGATCGTCGGCAAGCGACTGGGTGGCGACCAGCGTGCCCTGTCCTGAATTATGGAAATCGCGCAGCCAGCGATAGGCCCATGCTTCCGGCACCGGCAGACGCGCGCTCAGATATTCAGGAAAACGTGTGTGATAGCTGGTCGTGAACGGACGGCCGGCGTTGCGGCAGTAGCGCCGCGCCATAATGCCGAGCGGTCCTTCGGTGACGATATGGATGTGATCCGCCTTGCGTGCCTCGATCAGCTGCGCCACGCGGTGCGGCGTCGTCAGCGCCAGCCTGATGTCGGGATAGGTCGGCAGAGGCAGGGTGCGAAAGATGTTCGGCGTCAGGAAGTCCGTCTCGACATCGAAGGATTTCAAGGTCTCCGAGAGGCGCTCCAGCGTGTGGACGACGCCGTTGACTTGCGGGCGCCAGGCATCGGTGACCATCAGGATGCGCATGGCGGTCCCTTGGCGGAGAGCTTGATTGCTTTGCCGCGATGCCTGAACGGCGACCACGCCGCCGCTCTGGCCTCGCACCAGCGCACCCGGGCAGGCGCGGGGTCGAAATGAGGCCGCAGGGCCGAATCAATCAGGATCGCGCGCTTCATTGGCGCTCTTCACCATGGTTTCATGACGGGCGGATGAAGGCCGGCCTCGCTCCCGTCAAGCCGGAACCTTGATCACCGCCCGCAGGCCGCCGAGCGGGCTGCGTTCGAGGACGATGTCGCCGCCATGGCTGCGGGCAATGTCGCGTGCGATGGAAAGGCCAAGGCCGGTGCCGCTGGCGTCGAGGTTGCGGGCCTCGTCCAACCGCACGAAAGGCTTGAATACATCCTCCCGCTTTTCGGGCGGAATGCCCGGACCGTCATCGTCGATAGTGACGAGCAGCGAACCGCGTCCATGATTGGCATTGATCTCCACCGTCTTGGCATAGCGGAATGCATTGCCGACGACGTTGGACAGCAGCCGGGCAAAGGCATTGGGGCGCACATGGACATGCGGATCGCCGGCAAGCACGGTCGACAGCTTGCGCTTGCGCAGCGCGGCTTCCTCGCGAAGCTTGTCGAAGAAGGCTTCGAGGTCGAACCGGCCGGCGTCTTCCGATGCTTCGCCGCGTGCAAAGGCAAGGTAGCCTTCCAGCATCGACTGCATGTCGTCGATATCCTGGTCGAGTGCCTGGGTGTCGGCCGCCTTGGTCCCGGCCAGCGCCAATTGCAGCTTGAAGCGGGTGAGGATGGTCCTCAGATCGTGGCTGACGCCGCTCAGCATGGCGGTGCGCTGCTCGAGCTGGCGTTCGATGCGTTCGCGCATCTGGATGAAGGCAAAGCCGGCGCGGCGGACTTCCTCGGCGCCGCGCGGGCGAAAATCGCGAGGCATCGGCCGGCCTTTGCCGAAGCTCTCGGCCGCCTCGGCCAGCGTCAGAATCGGCCGGATCTGGTTGCGCAGGAAGGGAATGGCGATCATCAGCAGCACCAGTGAGGTGCCGACCATCCAGATCAGGAAAATATGGGTGTTCGATGCATAGGCCTGGCTGCGGCGCACGAAGACCCGCAGCACCTTGTTCTCGAGCTGGACGCGGACCTCGACGATATTTGAATTGCCGACCGTATCGATCCAGAACGGACGGTTGATCTGGCGGGTGATCTCGGACGAAAGGATCTCGTCGAGGATCGAGAAGAACGGCTTTGGCCCGGGTGGCGGCAGTGGGTCTGGCGGCAGGAGGTCGACCTTCAACTGCATGCGATCCTGGGCGATGCGGATGACGTTGGCGTAGTCGGCGTCGTGCGGATAGGTCTCTATCAGGTCGATGATGGCGGCGATGTCGCGCACCGTGGCCTGCGACAGGCGCTGCGTCACGGTCTGCCAATGGCGCTCCATGAAGACAAAGGCGACGACCGACTGCAGCATGATCATTGGCGCGATGACGATGATCAGCGAGCGGGCATAGAGCCGCTTCGGCATGTAAAGCGACACCAGGCGCCAGAAACGGTTCCAAGCGCGCGGCACGGCCTTCAGCGCCCGCGTCGCGCGGGCGCTCAAGCCGCCATCTTCCGGCCGTTCGAGTTGCGTGGTCGCCATTCGTCTTTTCGCTCACCGGCGGCCCAGCAAAGGACCGCTGTCGGCGGCATTCTATTCCACGCTGAGCCGATACCCAATACCGCGCACGGTCTGCAGCCAGACCGGATTGGACGGATCGCGTTCGATCTTGCGGCGCAGCCGGTTGATCTGGACGTCGATCGTGCGCTCGCCGACCTCGGACTCGTCGCCGACAAGCTCATGCCGCGGTATCGTTTCGCCGGCACGCGCAGCGAAGATCGCCAGGATTTCCTGCTCGCGGTCCGTCAGCTTGAGCGCCTCGCCGCCGCGCTTCAGCTCACGCCTGGCGATCTGGAAGGTATAGGGGCCGAAGACCAGCTGTTCGACCTTGGGCGTCGTCGCGGGGCCGCCGCGGCGCAAGATATTGTTGATGCGCAGGATCAGCTCGCGCGGGTCGAACGGTTTTGGCAGATAGTCGTCGGCGCCGGCCTCGAGCCCGGTGATCCGGCTGTCGGTTTCGGACAGTGCGGTGAGCATCAGGATCGGTACGTTTTTTTCCGCCCGCAGCGCCTTGGTGAGATCGACGCCGCTTTCACCCGGCATCATGACGTCGAGCACGATCAGATCGAAATCGAGGCCGGTGAGCTTGCGCCGCGCCTCGCCGGAATTTCCGGCAACGGTGACGCGAAAACCGTTTTCGGTCAGATACTGTTTCAGAAGATTGCGGATTCGGGTGTCGTCGTCGACCACCAGCAGATGCGGCGCGTCGTCTTCCGGTGCTGTCGGATGATCAACCCTCTCAATGGTCTCCATGGCTTTTCCCTGACATCTTTGCGGGCACAATGTCGATCTGCGCCCTTAGTTCCGGATTGACCATCGCCTCAAGGAACCGTTCGATAACGGCGCGTTCGGTGGCTCCGGAATCCTCCAATGCAGCATGGATGCGGCGCGACTGTGGCCGCGCCAGTGCCAGCGCCAGCGCACGGCCCTTGGCCGTCGGATAAAGCTCGCGCTGGCGGCGGTCGCGAGGGCCCTGCAATTGCACGATATGGTCGGTGTCGATCAGTTGCTTGAGCACGCGCGCCAGGCTCTGCTTGGTGATCTTGAGCACGTCGAGGAGCTCGGCGACCGTCAGGCCGGGCCGGCGATTGACAAAATGCAGAACCCGGTGATGAGCACGGCCAAAACCGTAGTCGGCCAGGATCTGGTCCGGATCGGAGGTAAAGTCGCGATAGGCGAAGAAGAACAACTCGATGATGGCGAAATCGATGCCATCCTCGTCGGTGATCGCCGTCCTGATCGGCTCTGCGGCTGCGTGGCTCGTCATCTTTTTTCCGTGTGAAGCAGGAAATTATGTCAGCACTATTGACGTATTTTCCGCGCGATGGTAATTTTTGGCAAGCTTTTCGGCGGATTGCGAACGAAAAGGCAAACGAAGCCCTTTTTTCCGGAACTTCCTGAGTTTGCCAGACCTTAAATATCCGCCTACGCTTTGAGACAATGGCCGCCCGCGGCGGCCGAGGCGAAACACGCAACGACACAATGATGTGCGGGCTGCCGCCCGCGGGAGGTTACCATGGCATCCGTTCCCTTCGACCAACTGGACGGCTTTATCTGGATGAACGGCGAATTCGTCAAATGGGCCGACGCCAAGATCCACGTCTTGACCCACGGGCTGCACTACGCCAGCGCGGTATTCGAGGGCGAGCGCGCCTATGGCGGCGAAATTTTCAAGCTGACCGACCACACCGAACGCCTGCATGAGTCGGCGCGCCTGCTTGGCTTCAAGATACCCTACTCGGTCGCCATGATCGACGACGCCTGCCGCACGCTGTTGAAGAAGCAAGGTTTCCAGGACGCCTATGTCCGGCCGATCGCGTGGCGCGGCAGCGAACAAATGGGCGTTTCGGCGCAGAACAGCCGGATCAACTGCGCCATCGCCATCTGGCAGTGGCCGAGTTATTTCGACCCGGCGCAGAAGCTGAAGGGCATCCGCCTCGACATGGCCGAATGGCGCCGCCCCGACCCGCGCACCGCACCGTCGAAATCGAAGGCGGCCGGCCTCTACATGATCTGCACCATGTCCAAGCATGCCGCCGAGGCCAAGGGCTATGCCGACGCCATGATGCTCGACTGGCGTGGCCAGGTGGCGGAAGCGACAGGCGCCAACATCTTCTTCGTCAAGGACGGCAAGATCCATACGCCCAAGCCCGATTGCTTCCTCGACGGCATCACCCGCCGCACGGTCATGGGCCTTGCCAAGGACCGCGGTTTGGAGGTGATCGAGCGCGCCATCATGCCGGAAGAGCTTGAAGGCTTCCAGCAGTGCTTCCTCACCGGGACAGCGGCCGAGGTGACGCCGGTTTCGGAGATCGGCCCGTACCGATTCGAGGTCGGTGAGATCGCCAAGACGCTGATGAATGACTATTCTGCAGCCGTTCAACCCAACCACGCGATTGCTGCAGAATAACGAAAGTCACAGCTTTTTTATCAAGTAGGGGCGGTTTTCGGGCCGCCCCTTTTATTTAAGCGTTTGCGCATTTGACTTTCGTCCAATTCGGCGTCTCATGATGGCGTCGGCCCGGGAGGCTGGCAGCTATGGAGGGATTGGAAATATGGATATGAACACGCTTCTTCCGATCATTATTCAGGTGATTACGGGTATCATCGGTGGTCAGGCGGTGGGCGCGGCTATCAAGACGGCGGCGATGGGTCAGCTTCCCAAAATCCTGGGCGGCGCTGTTGGCGGCGTCGGCGGGGCGGCCATCCTCAGCAGCCTGCTGGGCGGTGGGGCGGTCGATCCGGCAGCAGCCGCCACGGCGGCAGGGGCCGGCAGCGCGTTGAACATTCCCAACATCGTTGGCGGTGCCGGCGGCGGCGCCATCCTGACCGGCATCATCGGTGCGGTCATGAACGCGATGAAGAAATAAGCTTCGACGTTTCAGGCTTTTCAAATGGGCGGCTTCGGCCGCCCATTTCGTTTGCCGTTTGCGGGAGCGGTGGACGCCGTCCGCGTGTGTCTCTACATCAGGGCCTGATTCAACAAGGTTAGAGCTTTCCTGACGCGTTCGAGGGGGCGCGCGGAGCTCCGACAGTGTGAAAGGACAAATATGGGTCAGCTCAACGCCGGCATCGTGCCGGTCACGCCGTTCCAACAGAACTGCACCATCCTCTTCGACATGGACGACAGACAAGGCGTCGTCGTCGATCCGGGCGGCGACATCGACAAGGTGCTGGCGGCGCTCAAGGACAATGCGATCACTGCCGGCGCGATCTGGATCACTCATGGCCATATCGACCATGCCGGCGGGGCCATGGAACTGAAGGAGGCGCTCGATATCGAGATCATCGGCCCGCATGCCGCCGACCGGCCGCTGCTCGCCAATCTCGAGAACCAGGCGAAGCGCTACGGCATCACCGATCCCGTGCGCAACTGTGTCCCCGACCGGTTCCTTGCCGAGGGCGAGACCGTTTCGTTTGGCTCACAGGTGTTTGAGGTATTCCATTGTCCGGGCCACGCACCCGGCCACGTCGTCTACTATAACCGGGCGGCGAAGTTCGCCCATGTCGGCGACGTGCTGTTCCGCGGTTCGGTCGGCCGCACCGACCTGCCGGGCGGCGACCACGCCGCGCTGATCGCCTCGATCAAGGAGAAGCTGTTGCCGTTGGGCGACGACATCGGCTTCATCTGTGGCCATGGTCCCGGCGGCCGTTTTGGTGAGGAGCGGCGGAGCAATCCTTATTTGGTCTAAAGCCGGCCTGGTCTGAAACCGCGAAAAACAAAAAGCGCCACCCACCGGGCAGCGCTTTTGTTCCAGAGGGGAAACTGTCTCAGTTGGCAGTGCAGAAATGCTGTTCGCCGTCATAGCCGGTGAACGTGCCGGTACGCGCGTTGAAGCTCTGGTAGCGGTCCGAGCAGTATTCATACCAGCCGCGGGTCCACGGCTCCGCATAGCTTTCGGCATAGGCCACTCGCGGTTGTACGTAATACCGACGCACCGGGGCAGGCCGGTAGTATTCATCATCATAGGCCGGGTCGTAATAGCGGGGCTGCGGGCTGGCGAGCGCACCGCCGATCAGGGCACCGGCCGCAAGACCAAGGACGCCGGCTGCAACGGCGTCGCCGTGGCCGTGGTGGCGGCGGTGATGGCGCCATTCATCGGCACTGGCCGCAGGCAAGGTCGCAAGCGTGGTCGCAACGACCGCGGCGGACAGGATGGCAGTCTTGAAAATTCCGTTCATGTCGGTCTCCTTCGTGCCGGCCCGGGTCGTTTTCGGGGGGATGCGGTCCGGCTTTAACGAAGATTAATATGCGACCGTGGCTGAACGGGGGCTGAACGAAATTTGACCAAGCGGTTCATTTAACTGCGGTTCAAACATGCGGCAAACACCGCAGGCCAGACCGGCCCACGTCCATTCTGTCCGGGGCTGGTTCAGCCGATCGACAGGTTGACGGCTTTCGGACCCTTGCCGCGCTTGTCCGGCTCGGTGTCGAATGTCACTTTCTGCCCATCCTCAAGACCGGGAAGACCCGACGCCTGCACGGCCGAAATATGGACGAAGACATCCTTTGCCCCGTCGTCCGGCGTGATGAAGCCGAAGCCCTTGGCGTGATTGAAGAATTTGACGGTGCCGGTCTGCGGCATGGGAAGCTCCTTTGATCCCACAAGTCCAGTCTCGGGCCGGCAAATGCCCGGACGGAAATTTGTCCTTTATTTTAGTGCCATCGGCAAGAGAAAGTTTTGCGGGTGCCGGCAAGCATCCCGGAACACAAAAGGCGCGACGAAAACCGCCGCGCCTTTATAAAATTCGAGTTCACACCAAAAGCCTTGCAGCATCCTCACACACCCGAAAGGACGCGCGGCACGCCGCCGTTCAGGCGGCGCGGAGATTGACCGCTTTCGGACCCTTACCCATACGGTCGGGCTCGACATCGAAGGTGACCTTCTGACCGTCGACGAGCGTGCGCAGCCCGGAAGCCTCTATCGCCGAGATGTGGACGAATACATCCTTGGCGCCGCCATCGGGCGTAATGAAGCCGAAGCCTTTGGTAGCGTTGAAGAATTTAACGGTGCCGGTCTGGGCCATTGGGGAAACTCCTTCACCCGTGTCAGTCTTGGTGGTTCCGCCCGCCGCCTGGCGCCGTGGGCAAGTCCCGGTGGTTGCTTCGGCAGTCATGCATTGGCGCATGGTAAAACCCCCCGCCGAAAACGGGGCTGTCAGAGATTCACAGTATCGGGGAAAGGTCGTCCAAAACGTTCCGCTCTCCGGGTCGCAAATGCCCGAACACAAAATTTATCGCACGGAAACGTGATGCTTGCAAGATAGAGCCGCGGGCGGCCCAACAGGCGCATCCCGACGCATCGCACCGATAGAACTGGTTCTCCGCGCGGTCATCGGCCAGACGCAACCCAGGCATGGTCCAGCAAGCTGGGCCGGTGCTGTTTTGGACTTGCGCCGGCAACCCGCCTTGGTTTGCATGCGCCAGGCTACAAACGGGGGTTGCATTTGGCAGCAGAATGGCGAGATTGACGAGGATCGGCCCGATGCAGGCGCGATTATGCGGGGGCGGGAGTTTCGAGGGAGGGAATATTCATGCGGCTTCTTGCGGCAATCTTCTCGCGGCAGGGTTTTTCCATCTTGTTCCTGTCGGCAATTCTTGCGGCCTGCACCGTCGTGGTCGACGAGGGGCCAGGGCCGCGCCCGCCACGGCCGGGGCCGCAATTCTGCACCAAGCAATATGACCCGGTCTGCGCCCGGCGCGGCGGCGACCGCCAGACCTTCGCCAATGCCTGCCTTGCCGAACGGGCCGGATACCGCATCATTCGCGAGGGCGAGTGCCGCGGCGGTGGTGGCGGCGGTGAGGAGCAGACATTCTGCACCCGCGAATACCGCCCGGTCTGCGCTCGTCGCCATGGCGAGCTGCGCACATTCCCCAACGAATGCGAAGCCCGCGCGGCGGATTATCGGGTGGTCGATGATGGGCCGTGCTAGCGCACCGGCCTCACTGTTCGTCCGGATAGGCACCATCGGCGGGGCCGACGTAGAGCTCGGCGCCGTCCTCGTTGGAGATGCGCAGGCGATCGGGGATCTGCGGCATCATCAGCGTGTGAAGCAGCGTGGCGGCGCCTTGCAGGGCGGCGCGCAGGTTCGGTGCCTCCAGCGACACTCGATCGAGTATCGCTTCGTCGGCATCGCGCGAGCGGTAGAACTCGATGACGAAGTTCAAGCACGCCTCCAGGCAGATTGTCGTGCGATCGAACCCTAGCCTTTGGACTTGGGTTTCACAGCGGTCTCCGCCTGCTTGACCGCCGAGCCGAAGGGCGAGGCCGGTTTTGCCGCCACCTTGTCCTTCTTGGGCTTGCGTGTCTCGCGATTGCTGCGCTGTTGACCCTTGGCCATTTTCTGATCCCTTATACGTGTTGCGGATTGCTTTCGGCTCAGTTGGCCGGGTTGTCGACCGGTTCGAGATTGTCTTCCGTGGTGACCCGCTCATAGGTCTCCTGATCGCTGCGAATGCGATATTGCGGCGAGCCGTCCTTGACCGGCAGCCGGCTCTTTATCTGGAACAGCTCCGCGGTCTTTTGGGCAAGGCCGGTGCGGCTCTTCATGCGAACAGTCTGGCCGACGGTGAAGATATGCGAGGGCGTGTCCGTGCGCCGCGCACTCTGCTGGAAGCGGATCATGTGGCATTCTCCTGGTCGTGCCGAAGCGCTGCTTCGAGTTCGGCGTGGTCGACGGCGACAAGCCGGCCGGTCGGGCTTTTCACCGTCCTTGCCGGCAGATGGATGAAGGTGGCGACGCGGCGCCAGGCAAGCCACGACATGCCGTCGATCAGTTCCTCGTCGTGGTCGATGTCATAGTCGCCGGCCGGCTGCATGCCATCCAGGCCGCCAAGCACGAAAGGTGCCGCGAAATGCGCGATGGAATGAGTGGTGCGGGCAGACATTCTCGTGCCTTGAAGTTTCTTTCCGGCCTGGCTCCGGAAGCGGAGCCTGCATTGCGGTACCAGGTGTCGGCGATTTGGATCAGTTTGGCGGGCCGAGAACCCTGACGCCGCGAGGGCCCAAGCATGACCCAAAAACGGTTTCATACCATTAGTCCGAAAATGCGGCTTATTCAAGAAGATTCCGGCCTCTTACCCCTACCAACGCAAAATTACTTTTCTATAGTTATTTGCAGAACGATGATACGATCCCGGTGCACCTCAAAAATTGTTTGAAGAACTTCCGGAAAAATTCCTCCGGCATTTGTATTTATTTAGGTGTGAAAGGAAGAGAGTCATGAATTCCGCAAGAACACCGGATGTCCCGACAGTTGCAGTCAATCCCGTCGCAAAGCCGATAAAGGTTATGTCGCCACGCCTCACGATAAGAAGCGACGAGGCGGCAAGGCGAAGGCTTGCCGATACCGACGGCACGGTGCGGCGGGCGCGCCAGCTTGCCGAAAGCAACCGCCTGATTTGACGCGCAGCCATGACACTCAATTTTCCCAATCCCAGCCGCTCCTACGACGCGGCGGCCAAGCGCATTCGTTTCGTCGGCCATGACGGCATGTTCGAAGTCCCGTTCTTCGTCGAGGTTGCGGCACTTTCGGCGGCAAACCCGGCCGCAAGCGGAGCCGAGGCCGAATTTCTCAGTGCCTTCGACGCCAAGCGTTCGTCGATCCACGATATTGCGCGCGAAGCCTACTTGCATGGCCGCAGGAACATGTATGTGCTGACGCCGGCCGACTTCCGCTAGTTTGGGGTTTGCTCCATAGTGCCCGTCGTCTGCTCTTGCACGCGCCGCAGCGATGGCCTAGATCGCGGCAGGCGGACAACACGGCAGGTTTCCCATCAACAGAAATCCGAGACAACCGGCAGGCGCACGTTACGGCTCAGGCGGGCAGCCGCCGCTGGGGCTCGACCAGTACGTGCAGCAGGCGCTGCAGCTGCACCAGGCGGGGCGCCGGCAGGAGGCCGAGGCGCTTTACCGTCAGGTGCTGGCGCAAAAGGCTAACCACTCGGCCGCCGCGCATTTCCTCGGGCTTCTGCTGCACCAGACCGGGCGCAGCGCCGAGGGGCTGGCGCTGATCGAACAATCGGTTCGGCTGCAGCCGAACAATCCGGATTTCCTCAACAATCTCGGCACCGTGCTGCGCGACCTCGGCCGGGTCGCGGCCGCAGCCGATCTCTTCCGCAAGGTGGTGGCAACCAGGCCGGACCAACTGGCGGCGCGCGACAATCTCGGCTCGTCGCTGAAGCAGCTCGGCCAATTCGAAGGCGCCGAGGATATTTATCGCGGTACGATCGGTCGCAACCCGTTCCATGTCCGCGCCCGTGTCGGGCTTGCCGAGACGCTGCAGGAAGCGGGCCGGCTGGATGAGGCATTAGCTGTTTTTCGCGAGGCGCTGACGATCCGGCCGAAGGATGCCGATCTTTTGCATGGCCTGGGTGTCGGGCTGATGGAAAAGGGCAGTCTCGACGAGGCTGCGGATCTTTTCAGGCAGGCGCTGGCGGTGGATCCCGGCATGGCAAGGGCCTGGCTAATGCTCACCCAGGTCAAGCGCCAGAAGGAGCGCGACGCCGAGCTTGCCCGCATGGAGGCGGAGCACGCCAAGGCGCCGCAAGGCAGCCTGCCGCGCATGCAGCTTTCCTTCGGCCTCGGCAAGGCCAATGACGACCTCAGGGATTATGGTCGCGCCTTCGACTATTTCGCCGAAGGCAACGCGATCCGCCGCCAGGGCATCGACTACGACGCCGGCAAGACGCGCGGCGAGTTCGAGGCGATGAAGGCGGTGTTCGACAAGGCCTTTTTTGAAAAGCACAGGCCGAGCGGGATTACCGACGACACGCCGGTCTTCATTGTAGGCATGCCTCGTTCCGGCACCACGCTGGTCGAGCAGATCATCGCCAGCCATCCGAAGGTCTACGGCGCCGGCGAGCTCGGCATATTGAAGACGGCGGTCGGCAAGCAGTTTCCGCTCAGCATGAAGGGCGGCTTTCCCTGGGGCATCGCCGACATGTCCGATAAGGCCTATGCCGAGGCCGGCCAGGCCTATCTCGATATGCTGCACGCCCGCTATCCCGGGTTCCGGCACGTCACCGATAAGATGCCCGGCAATTTCCTGTTGGTCGGTTTCATCCACATGATGCTGCCGCAGGCCAAGATCATCCATTGCGCGCGCGATGCGGCAGCGACCTGCCTGTCGATCTACAAGGTGCACTTCCGCGGCGACAGCCACCGCTACGGCTACGATCTCGGCGAACTCGCCGATTTCCACAATCTCTACACCGACATCATGGCGCACTGGCACGCCGTGCTGCCTGATGTCGTGCACGACGTTCGCTACGAGGATTTCGTCGCCGACCAGGAAGGCCAGTCGCGAGCACTGATCGCCCATCTCGGCCTGCCATGGGATGACGCCGTGCTGTCGTTTCACCGGACCGACCGGCCGGTGCGCACGGCGTCCGCCGCGCAAGTGCGGCAGCCGATGTATCAGGGCTCGGTCGATCTGTGGAAGCGCTATGGCGACCGGCTGAAGCCGCTGCTCGACAGGCTGGCTTAGAGCGCCGCTGGGCCTTAAAAGCGCGTCGCGCTCGATCGGCCTCATGCGACGCGCTTTAGATCCTTGTTTTTATGCATGTCGTTATCGCAAAACCGCTGCGCGACATGCATCAAAGCTCCATAAACGGCTGAAAGCCGCCGAAGATCATGCGCTTGCCGTCGAACGGCATCGTCGACCAGTCCGACTTGATGCGTGGGTCGGCCATCACCTTGGCCATCACCGCGTCGCGGCTCTGCCGCGATTCATAGACGACCCACGAGAAGATGACGACCTCGTCATCCTTGGCCTGCACGGCGCGCGGGAACGAGGTGATCTCGCCATAGGGCACGTCGTCGCCGACGCATTCGACATAGGCAAGCGCCCCGTGCTCCTTCCAGACGGCGCCGGCGGTTTCCGCCAGCTTCTTGTAGGCATCGAGCTTTGCCTTCGGCACGGCAAGTACGAAACCATCGACATAAGACATCTGATTTCCTCCATGCGATTGTTTTCCGCCCTCTTGAGCGGTGATTTCCGGTACATACCTGTGTGGGGATCCTAAGCCGCTTTCACCGGCGCGTTCATTGCCCATTCGACGCCGAACGGATCACGCATATTGCCCCAGCGGTCGCCCCAGAACATCACCTGCAACGGCACGACTTCCTCGCAGCCAGCCTCGATGGCCCGCTTCCACCAGGCGTCGATGTCGTCGCTGCCGAGATGGAGCTGCATGGTGTAGCCCTGAGGCTTCACAACGGCCATTCCATGCTCGGGATAGAAGTCGGAAAGCATCAGCGTCGAACCGTTGATGTGGAGATGGATATGCATGGTACGGCCCTGTTCGTCCGGCGGATAGGCAAAGACCTGCTCGGCACCGAAGGCTTTTTGGTAAAATTCGGAGGCTTTGAAAGCGCCGTCCAGCTGAAGGTAGGGCGTCAATCCGCCAAGCACCTTGGCGGCGGGCTGGGTCTGCGGCTGGTCATTCATGTCATGCTCCTCTTTGCGTCTGATTTGCCTTTGCGAACCACAGGACGAACGGAACGGCGACGATCCTACACGGCCGATGGTTTTTTGGATTCGAAATGGCGCCTGCCGCAACGGCCAACTGCCACCTTTCAACCTTCGATGCGAATCCGCGGGCTGTTTTGCGCGTCGACGACGATTTCCGGCCAGCCGATATCTTTGCGCAACTCGATCGGCAATGAAAGGATGGCGCGTTCGCTGCGATAACGGGCGCGAGCCGCCGAGTAACGCGTCACGGCGTGACCTATGGATGACAGAATAGACATGATGCTTTCTCCTCGATTGGCGCCGGCATCACCGTGTCGGCAACCCAAGGACGTGGCATGCGATCATCATCCGACAGAGCGCCGGAATTTTTTTCCACAATTTTTCAACCGTCGGCCTCGGCAACCTCCCGGAAGAAAGCTTCCGGGCTATCGACCTCGGTCAGCCGCCGTTTCTCGATCAGCCAGAAGCGGTTGCCAACCGCGCGGATGAAGGAGCGGTCGTGCGAGGCAAGCAGGCAGCTTGCTTGATGTTCCAGCAATTCCGCTTCCAGTGCCTCCTGGCCGTCGATGTCGAGGTGGTTGGTCGGCTCGTCGAGTAAATAGAAGTTGGGATTGGCGAGCCTGAGCGCCAGCATCATCAGCCTCGCCTTCTGTCCGCCCGACAGCACGCTGATCCTGCGCTCCTGCATGTCGATGCTGACGCCGGCGCCCGCGAGCAGCGAGCGGGCGCGCTGCTCGCCAACGTCGAATCCGCGCGAGAGCATCGCCAGCGGCGTGTCGTCGTCGCTGATGCCCGACAACGCCTGGTCGCTATAGCCGAGCACCGTCGACGGCGTCACCTTCACGCCTCGCGCCGCCGTTTGCGGCTCGACGATGGCATTCCGGATCAGGCCGATCAGCCGTGATTTGCCAACGCCGTTACGGCCGAGCAGGACGATGCGGTCGCCTTGGCAGATGTGGCGCTTGCCGGTGCTGAACAGAACCGTGCCGTTAGGTGTTCCGACCACCAAATCGTCGAGCGTGATCAGCACCTTGGCATGGCTGCCGCGATTGGCGAGCTTGATCGTGCCCGCCGATTTTGCGCGATGCGCGGGGGCTGCGACCTCCTCGAGGCGCTGGGCGCGCTGGTTGAGCTGCTTGGTCTTGACCGTCAAAAGATCGCTGCCGGAATTGATGCCGATATTGTTGAGCTTGGCCGCCTGCCGGCGCAGCTGCTGCGCCACTTTCATGTCGCGCTGGAACTTGCGCTCGGTCGAAGCGTCGACCTCGTCCAGCGCAAGCCTCGCCCGCGAATAGGGCAGCGAGAACACCGGCGACTGGTCGGGGCGCAGGAACAGCGTGCGGTTGGTTGTCGCGTCGAGGAACGCCCTATCGTGGCTGGCGATCACCAGCGGCACCTCACGCGGCAGCGCGTTCAGCCAGGTCTCGAGCTGGCTGATCTTGCCGAGGTCGAGATGGTTGGTCGGCTCGTCGAGAAGCAGGACGTCGGGATCGGTGACCCAGACGCGGGCGATCAGCGCCAGCCTTTGCCAGCCGCCGCTCAAGGCCCGCATCGGCCGCTCGCGCATCGGATCGGGTACGTCGAGCGAATCGAGGACCACATCGACGCGCCACAGCTCGCTTTCGGCGTGCTCGGCTGGCAAGGCGTCGGCCACCACCTCATGAAAGCAGCGCCCGGCCAGCGCTGCGGGAATGACCTGCTCGACATAGCCGACGCGCAGGCCGCGCGTGCGGGTGATGTCGCCTGATGTCGGCTCCATCTCGCCGGTCAGGCACTTCAGCAAGGTAGATTTGCCGCGGCCGTTGGCGGCGACGATGCCGAGCCGGTCGCCGGTGCCGATGGTGAGGTCGAGATTGGAGAAGAGGGGCGCACTCATGGTGACGCCGAGGGACTTGAGGCTGATCAGGGCCATTTGGGTTTCTCTGGTCTGCCCGGAGTGAGGTTCCGGTTCGATGCACTTTGACGATGCGCAGGCTGGCCATCAGGCTCGGCGTTGCAGCACCACGAAGGGCGGACCAAGAAAATCGAAGCGGGAGAACCCGGACCGTCTCTGGTCAGCCCTGCAAGCAAGCTCGCAGGGCAGAGACAGGGCCGCGCTGACGGTGGTGGTCGATATGCACGCAGCCCTCCTTTCAAGACGTTTGAGTGTGCGGAGCGATTACACCAAAGGCGGGGTGGGTTGCAAGTGCGTGCTCTGCAGGCAGCCCTTAGTCTGACACAGGGAATATGAAGTCACCCTTGGTCCGCTGGATATCCTGTGGCGTTTCGAAGTGAATCTCCATCAGGATCGGTTCTTCCGGTCCACTGAAGAAATGAAGCTCGGCGTGAGGGAGCACGAGCCGGCGGACAGTTTCATATCCGCTTTCCATCTTATATTCCTCGGCTTGCAGCCCTAAACTTGCGAGGAGCGTCTTGGCGGCCGAAAACGTCATAGCTGGACTAAAGCCGTCGAGATCGATTTGGCTATTGCCATTCCATTTCAAAGGCAGGGACTTGGGCGTATCAGGCATGCGCCAAAGTTTGATGCTGATGCGGTGAACTCGCGCTCGATTGCGCCTGGTCAAAATGTTGATTTCCAGATCGCCATAACCCAGAAGAAAACCGCATGGCTGGTCCTGATAGACATACAGCCATTTCGGAAAGCCAAGGTGTTTCTGCACCGGTCCAAGATCAGCGCCAGCCCGCAAAGGCGTGTCTTTGCTGCCTAAAATCAGGGGCAGAATGTGGAGTTTACCTTGTTGCCGCATCGAACCCCGATTTGCTGCCAATTGTTGTCGTAGGTTTGGATACTCCGCCTTTCAGCCCCGCCTGATCCCTTCGGCCCAAGCCACCAGGTCGTCCTCGCTGCTGCGCAGCCGCTTCATGGCCCGTTGCATGGGCCAGCAGGTGACGCCGCTTCCGACTTCCAGAGCCGCGTTGATTTCCCCCTCGGGATCGTCATCATTCGTCAGCCAATGCCCGCCAAGTTCCTTGCGCAACACCTCGCCGCAGTAGGATCCCAACGCAAACAGGCGCGACCCGATATCTTGTGCCATCAAGCCGTCGGAAATGGGCTCTCCATCCTTTGTCTGCTCGCGAAAGAAGCGCTCCACCTCGGATATGCTCTGCGGTGAGAAATCCGCGCCATAGTCCGAACTTTGCAGTGCGTTGGATATCCACTGCGCGGCTATAGGAATGTCTTCTTGCAAGCGCCGCGGGGCGCTTGTTGTTTGAGACGCCGCGCGGGACGGCAGGAACCCTGCCGCGAGAAGCCCAAAGAAACGGCGTGTTATCATCTGTAGCCACCCAAGCGATGGCGAGAAGATACATGTGGCGCTCAAGCAGCGCCACGGCAGAATTACCGTCCCGGCCGACCAGTCTTGCCCGGCCGGCGCTTTTCGCGGCGGGCGTCGGCTGGGTCTTCGTAGGAGCCGATACCGGCACGCTGGCGGACGATGGGCTTGGCGGAATCGCCGCGTTCCTTCGCGCCCCCCTCTGTCCTGCCGGACATCTCCCCCACAGGTGGGGAGATCGGCTGTGGCTTGGCCGGCACCTTTCCTTCGATCGGCTTTTCTGTGCGCCGCACGGTCATCTCATCGAGCGAATTCTTCTTGAACAGCGGTTTTGTGGAGTCACCGGGGATGCCGAAATCGGAGCCGTGCGCTTCTTCGGCCGACTGTTTCTTGAACAGCGAACGGGACACCGCGCCGGCCGGCGTCGGCATGTCGGTGCCGGGTCCCATCGCGTCGAGCGAGGGCTTGGCGAAGAGCGGCTTCTTGACCGGCACGGCACCGTCGGCGCCCATTTCGTCGAGCTCCGGCTTGCGGAAGAGGTTGGGCCGTGCAGCCTTGGCTGCCTCTTCGGCGGCACGTGCCTCGTCGAGCTTGCGGAAACGCTCCTGTTCCTCTGATGTACGATGTTTGGCCACGCCCTTGTTGTGCTTGCCCTTTTCGCGGCCCGAGACCGGGCTTTCCATGTCGGCATATTTGGCCAAAGGATCGTCGGAGATGGACAGTTCCATCTCGCGCAGCCGCTTGATCTCGTCGCGGATGCGGGCCGCCTTCTCGAAATCGAGGTTGGCGGCGGCGTCGCGCATCTGCTTGTCCATCGCGTCGAGATGGGCTTTCAGATTGTTGCCCATCATCGCGCCGGCGCTGTCGGTGAACTGCGAGATGTCGGCGCGGACATGGTCCTTCTCGTAAACCGAGTCCAGGATGTCCGAAATGCGCGACTTGACCGATTCCGGGGTGATGCCGTTGGCCGCGTTCCACTCCATCTGCTTTTCGCGACGGCGGTTGGTCTCGGCCATCGCCCGCTCCATTGAGCCGGTGATCTGGTCGGCATAGAGGATGACCTTGCCGTCGACGTTTCTGGCGGCGCGGCCGATGGTCTGGATCAGCGATGTCTCGGAGCGCAGAAAACCTTCCTTGTCGGCATCGAGAATGGCGACGAAGCCGCATTCGGGAATGTCGAGGCCTTCGCGCAACAGGTTGATACCGACCAGCACGTCGAAGGCGCCGAGGCGCAGGTCGCGCAGGATCTCGATACGCTCCAGCGTGTCGATGTCGGAGTGCATGTAGCGCACGCGAATGCCTTGCTCATGCAGATATTCGGTCAAATCCTCGGCCATGCGTTTGGTCAGCACGGTGACCAGCGTGCGGTAGCCGGCCTTGGTGGTCTCGCGGATTTCGCCGACAACGTCGTCGACCTGGCTCTTGGCCGGGCGCACTTCGACCGGCGGGTCGATCAGGCCGGTCGGGCGGATGACCTGTTCGGCGAAGACGCCGCCGGACTGCTCCATCTCCCAGCCGCCGGGCGTTGCCGAAACCGCGACGGACAGCGGGCGCATGGCGTCCCACTCCTCGAAGCGCAGCGGCCGGTTGTCCATGCAGGACGGCAGGCGGAACCCGTACTCGGCCAGCGTCGCCTTGCGGCGAAAGTCGCCGCGATACATGCCGCCGATCTGCGGTACGGTGACGTGGCTTTCGTCGACAAAGACCAACGCATTGTCGGGGATGTATTCGAACAAGGTCGGCGGCGGATCGCCCGGCTGGCGGCCGGTCAGATAGCGCGAGTAATTCTCGATGCCGGCGCAGGAGCCGGTCGCCTCAAGCATCTCCAGGTCGAAGCGGGTGCGCTGCTCCAGCCGCTGCGCCTCCAGCAACCGACCGGCCCGTTCGAGTTCGACCAGCCTATGCTTGAGTTCTTCCTTGATCGACTTGATGGCCTGGTTCAAGGTCGGGCGCGGCGTCACATAGTGCGAATTGGCGTAGATCTTGACGCTCTTCAGCTCGCCGGTCTTTTGGCCCGTCAGCGGATCGAATTCGGTGATCGCCTCGATCTCGTCGCCGAACAACGAGATGCGCCAGGCACGGTCCTCGAGGTGAGCCGGGAAGATCTCGATCGTGTCGCCGCGCACCCGGAACGAGCCGCGGACGAAGTTTATGTCCTGGCGCTTGTATTGCTGGGCGACGAGGTCGGCGAGCAACGCGCGCTGGTCTAGGCGGTCGCCGATCTGCATCTGGAAGGTCATCGCCGTATAGGTCTCGACCGAGCCGATACCGTAGATGCAGGAGACCGAGGCGACGATGATGACGTCGTCACGCTCGAGCAGCGAGCGCGTCGCCGAGTGGCGCATGCGATCGATCTGCTCGTTGATCGAGGATTCCTTCTCGATGTAGGTGTCGGTCCGGGGCACATAGGCCTCAGGCTGGTAATAGTCGTAGTAGCTGACAAAATACTCGACGGCGTTTTCCGGGAAGAATTTCTTGAACTCGGAATAGAGCTGCGCGGCAAGCGTCTTGTTGGGGGCCAGGATCAGAGCAGGGCGCTGCGTCTCCTCGATCACCTTGGCCATGGTGAAAGTCTTGCCGGAGCCGGTGACGCCGAGCAAAACCTGGGTGCGGTCGTTGCTGTTGACGCCCTCGACCAGATCCTTGATCGCCGTCGGCTGGTCGCCGGCCGGCTCGAAATCCGAGACCATCTTGATGGCGATGCCGCCTTCGGATTTCTCCGGTCGGGCAGGGCGGTGCGGCGTCCACAGCACGCCGTCCTTGTGCAGCGGATTGCCGGATTCGATCAGCGCCGACAGCGCCGCGACGGTGGCGGTGACGCCGCCCGAAGCCATGGTCTCGGCCTCTTCCAGTGAGACATCGAGGCCGGCGACAGGATTGAGACCGGCCGCGGTGCGCTCCCGCGCCGAAGCCGCGCCGCCCATCGAGGTGCCGCGTGCCGTACGGCCGGGGGAAGACGAGCGCTCGGGGATCTTTTTCGCCGACTTCGCTAATTTGCCGCCGACTTTGCCGGAAACGCGCCCTTCCTTCTCGGCTTCCTGCTCGATCTGCTCGGCCCAGTCGGCGATCGAGCCGGTTAGCGGCGCGCCGGTGAGCTCGGCCTGCGGCGCTTCGGCAAAGCCGTGCAGTGGCTCCGAGGCATCGAGGAAATCGGTCAGCGGACTGCGCCGCTTGGGCGGCGATGCGCGATCGTCATTCGCCGGCGGCGGCGTTTTCTTGTCGGAGAGTCTGGCCATGGCCCGAATATGGGAGGTATCGGCCAAAATGGAAAGAGCGGAGTGCCAAGGGGCGCGAGGCACAATCCAGCTGCTGACAGAAGGGTGTCAGGAGCACCGTCCAAGTTTCCCGCTCAATTAAACCACAACGCGAATGTCAGAAACCCGGCGCCGCCGAATTGGCGCTGGATCTGGTTGAACTCCTCGCTGGTGAGAATCTTGCCGCGTTCGAGATAGGGCGCGATGGCCGGGCCGGTGATCGACAGCACCAGGTCGAAGGGCTTCGGCTCGTCGAAGAAGCGCTTCATGTTGATGCCTTTGTCGGCGATGCGGAAATGCGGCAGCAAGGTGCGGCCTTCCAGCAGATCCTCGGCCATGGCCAGGGCGGCGAGCCAGGCCTGCACCTGCTGCTCGCCGACCTCGAGGCCGGTGAGCGGGCTGGCGCCTTTCTGCTGCGGCCCGGGCAGCCATTCACGGTCATTGTCGGTTTCGGCGCGGATGGCTTTCCAGTCCTCGCGCGACAGCCGGATCATTTCCATGAGATGGCGGCGTGCCGCTTGCCGGCGCTCAGGCTCGACCACTTGCCAGTTGATGAGGTGCACCAGGGAGATGAAGTCGGCGAGGCGCCATTCGGACGTCAGGATGCCGCCGCCCATGCCGCCGTCCAGCGGCACGAGCGTGTCCTGAAGCGGCAGGTTGGCGTGGGGGAACAGCATATGGAAGGAGCCGTCGAACGTGTTCCTGAAATCATGCGCCAGCCAGAAGTCGGCCTGCGCCATCAGGAACTCGGCATAGCCCTGCAGCCAATAACCGTCGGCGCGGTCGAAGCGGAACGTGAAGGCGGGTGCGGCCGCGTCTGGCGCACCACCGCCGCGTGACAGAGACGCCATGATCGCGGCGGCGCTTTCGTCCGGCGCGATCGTGCCGTCCTCATTGAGGTCGATGCCGAGACGGATGAGGTCGATGACCATGCCGATGTCGGCGTCGGCGGGTACCGAGCCCAGCGTGGCTGCGGATTTCTCCAACCGGTCGCGGAAGGCGACGAGAATGGCGCGGAATTGTTCGTAGGTCAGCGGCTCGGGATCGGCATTGTCCGGCACCGGCAGCCGCATCAGCGGCAGCATGAACGATTGCGGGCTTTCGAAACCGTGGCGGTGCAGACCGCCGGCCAGGATCTCCAGCGCGGTGAAGAATTCACCGGCGCCGGTGGCATAGGCCGATGCAGGATCGCCGGGCGCGGCGGCTTCCAGCGCGGCTAGCGCGCTGTCGCGCTCGGCCACGGTTTTTGCCTCGAACAGGGCCGCCGGTTCGGGAGCTGCGGTGCTGGCCGCGGACAGCGGCAGGAGAAGAACGATGGCGCATGCCACCAGCCTGGAAAAACGCGTCATCGTGATCGCCCCTTCGTCGCTCCGCAGTGGATCATACACGCATTTGGTTCGCGCGCCTGTAGCCCTGTGATTCACCGATAACAGTCGACGCTTCAATCAATCCGGCGGACGGTTTACACAGGGCAAACGATTGGGCGTCGCGTGTCGAATTATCCGCTTTCCTACAAACTGTCCTGGCTGCCCCGTTTCCTCCGGCCTTCGCTCGGCGGCGCGGCTCGCGGCTTCGCTCCGATGGCGGCAGCCCTGCTCGAACCGGCGCCGGCGCGGACGGTGCGGCTGGCATTCGTCGGCGACATCTCGGCGGTGGCCAATCGTCGTGCGCCGGACTGCGATCCGGCGATCGCGGCGCTGCTCGCCTCGGCCGATCTCGTGGTCGGCAATTGCGAAAGCCCGGTCGTGGAACGGCCGAGCTCTGTTTTGGGTACGAGGTTCGGCACGCACCATGCGATGAGCGAGCGGTTTCTTGCCGAGGCGCTGGCCGCCGCCGGCATTTCGCTGGAAAGACTGGTGCTGTCGCTGGCCAACAACCATGTGCTCGACCAGGGCATTGCCGGCTTCGACGAGACTGTCGCCGCGATAGCGCGGCTCGGCAGCCGCACCATCGGTGCTGGGGCTCCAGTCGAACGGTTTGCGGTCGGGCCGCTGACCATCGGCCTTGCCGGCTTTACCCTGTGGCGCAACGCCGGCGCGGCTCAATTCGCGGGCCGAGTCTCGATGCAAGGCGATCCGACGCAATGGCCGCGCGGTGCCGCATCGGGTGTCGATCTCCTCTGCGCGGTGCCGCATTGGGATTGGGAGTTCCGGCATTTTCCGCGCGCAGAAACGCGAAAGCTCGCCCAGCGCCTGGCCGAACATGGCGTCGGCCTGGTCGCCGGACATCATGCCCATGTCGTGCAGCCAATCGAGCGGCTCGGCAAGACGCTCGTCGCCTATGGGCTCGGCGATTTCTTCGGCACCGCCTTCGCGCGCCAGCCATGGCCGAGCCGTATCGGCGCCATTCTCGTCGTCGACATCAGCGCCGATCCCGGCACGCGCGGGGCCATCGCCGCCTACCGGCTGCATGCCTTCATGCGGCTGCGCACCGGCGATCATGAGCGGCTGGTGCCGGTTGAAGCGCTGGCGGGAAAATCGAGGCAAAGGGTTCTGGCCCGCCTTGATGCGATCTTCGCCGCGCGCTGACGGCTGCGCTGACGCGGTCCACAAAACCGGCTATCATGCGCTACGCGGGCAGGCTTGTGGCGGCGGGTGGGCGATGGAAACAGCGGATTTCATGCCGAGCGAAGCGGTGATCGCCGGCATCAGGAAGAACATCGAGGCCTACGAGGCCGAAAGAGCTTCGGCCCATCGCCAGACGCGCTGGCGGGTGCCGATGTTCATCGGACTGCTGCTGGTGTTCGTGGCGCTTGTGGCCTGGCTTTTCAACGGGGTTGCCGACCCGAACGAGCAGTGGTTCTCGACCCCGCATGTGTTCCTCTATATCGGCGGCTTCCTGGCGGCGATCCTGCTCTATTTCCAGGCGATCAAGCCGGCGGGCAAATTGCAGCAGTCGTTCCGCAGCACGCTGCTGCCGATCGTCTTCGGCTTCATCGAGGACATGCGGTACCGGCACAATATCAAGCCGAATTCGTTCGACCGGCTGCCGCGCGAGACGGTTGGTCCGTTCAGCCGGCAGTCTTTCGACGATGTTTTTTCCGGCCGCTATGAAGGGTTTCCGTTCGAGCTTTACGAAGCAGATCTCCGGGAAGGGACGGGCAAGAGCACGACAGCAGTGTTCAAGGGCGTCATCGTCGCCTTCGAGACGATCGTGCCGTTCCCAGGCACATTGGTCGCCGCGCGCCGGACCAACAAGGTCGTCGGCTTCTTCCGCGGCATCTTCGGCAGCAAGATGCAGGAACTGTCCAGCGGCGCGCCGGAGCTCGATGCCGCCTACGAGTTCCGCACCGACAATATCGAGGCGGCGCGGCCGCTGGTGACCGGCCGGCTGGCGCAGGCGCTGCAATGGCTCGGCGAAACCCGGCCGCACGATCCGGCACGCATTGCGCTCAGCGGCAGTGACGGTTTCCTGCTGCTGCCGCAGGAAAGGAATTTCTTCGAGCTGCCGGATATCTCCACGCGTCTCGACTACACCAAACACGTCGCGCCGATGATCGCCGACATGGGCGCGATCCTGGCGACCGCGGCACTGGTGCGAAAGATCGGCGTGAACGATGTAGAGGCCAGTTGAACTGGAATTCAGCCGTCAACAATCGAAGCCATAGTTCTGGCGATAATAGTCGGCGTCATCCTTCGACATTTTTTTGAAGAGAACGCAGACAGTGAAACTTCCCACCCTGCGGCCGTTCTTCATGTAGCCCCAGTCGGAAATATCGTCCCGGCTGAATTCGATCTCCTGGCCTGCCACGACGTTGTGAACGGTCTGCGGCTCGTTGTCCAAGGTTCCCGCAAATCCGGCCGCCGTACGGTGGAAGGGAATGACCCAGAAATGTTCCGTGGCGTCCCCGTCCCTGACCATGACTTTCAATTGGAAGTCGGCGGTTCCGGATGGCGGCGCGTCGGCCAATGCCAGGAAGTCGTCGAGACCGGCACGCGCCTGCTCGATAGCGGCCGCCATTTCCGGATCGTCGCCAGCTACGCTGACGACTTTGTCGTCGCCCTGACCAGGGGTTTGCGCGTCGGCTGATACCGCAGCAAACGCGAGCAACAGGGCAAGCGCGGTACGGGCTGCAAGCTTCATGGTGCGACTGCTTTCGACATTTCCGCCAGACAAACCGGATCATCATTCGCCGAACGTCTGATTGGCAACTGGTTTTTGTCTCCATCAGGCGCTATTCCTGGGACAGTGGGGTGGGGCTATGATCGAGGAACGCAAGGGGTTTCGCCTGTCGCGGCGGTTGCTGCTTGGTGCGGCGGTGGTCGGCGGCGCGATGGTCTGGGGCGGGACGACCGTGGCGCGGCTGGCCCGCGGCCCGTCGGCGCAGAAGAATTCCGGGCGCATTGCCGACATTGACGGCATCGACCTGGCGCTGAAGCCGCTGGAGAACGCGCCGGCATACGATCCATCGCTGCCATGGCTGAGCAAGGGTGGCGACATCAACGATGCCAGCGGCCTGTCGGTGACGCCGGTCTACGGCGTTATCGAAGTCAGCGAGGAAAACCACATTGCGAGCGCGCTGGGCTTTGCCCGCGCCAATGGCCTAAAGATCTCGGTCGCGGCGGTGCGCCACTCGATGGGCGGCCACGCCTTCGACGACAATGCGCTGGTGCTCGACATGCGCAAATTCAACAAGGTCAGCGTCGATGCGGCGGCGAAGACGATGACCTTGCAGCCGGGCGCGCGCTGGCACGACATCCAGGACCTTTTGCACCCGCGCTTCGCTGTGAAGGCGATGCAGTCAACCGACATCTTTTCGGTGGGTGGCTCGCTGTCGGTCAACGCCCACGGCATGGACCATCAGGCCGGCTCGGTCGCCGGCTCGATCCGTTCGATTCGGGTGATGCTGGCCGACGGCTCGGTGACGACTTGCTCACCGACCGAAAACACCGAGCTGTTCCGCCACGTCGTCGGCGGCTACGGCCTGTTCGGCGTGGTGCTGGAGGCGACGCTCGACATCGTCGACAACGCCGTCTACCGGACCTCGCGCGAGATCATCAAATCGGACGATTTTCCGAAATTCTTCGCCGAGGTGCTGGAACCCAACAGGGACATCGGCCTGTTCTACGGCCATTTGTCGACGGCGCCGGGCAATTTCCTCGAAGACATGATCGTCTACCGCTACGACAAGGTGGCCGACCAGCCGTCGGCCGACCAGCCGGCAATCGGCGAACCGGGTTCGGTTGGGCTCAAGCGGGTGATCATCAACCTGGCGAAATGGGGCAGCCTGTTCCAGGAGCTGAAATGGTTCACCGAAAAGACGCTGGAGCCGAAATTCGAGAGCTGCACTGTGGCCCGGACGACGGCAATGGCCGAAGGTGAGGCCTGCCTGGTCACGCGCAACAACCCGATGCACGATTCAGTGCCCTATCTGTTCAACGATCTGCTCGACGAGACCGATATCCTGCACGAATATTTCATCCCGCGGGCAGCCTATAATCCGTTCATCGCGGAAGCGCGCGAGATCCTGCGCAACCAGAGCCTGCCGGTGCTCAACGCGTCGGTGCGCATCGTCCACAAAGAGGATGTGGCGCTGAATTATGCGCCGGAGCCGGCCTATTCGCTGGTGCTCTACATCAATCAGCCGACCGACGCCGACGGCAATGCCAGGATGCGGGCGCTGACAAGGGCGCTGATCGACGTGACGATCAAGCATGGCGGGCGGTTTTTCCTGCCTTACCAGCTCCATTATACGGGCAAGGAGCTGCTTGCCTCCTATCCGGAACTGCCGTCTTTCCTGGCGAAGAAGCGGCAATACGATCCGGGCGAGCTGTTTTCGTCTACTTTTTATCGCGCCATCAAAGCACTGATCGGAACGGCCTGAGGGCCGGTTACAGACCGTCAGGCAGTTTCGCCGCCAGCCAGTTCGCCGAGCGCTTGGCGATGCCGATCGTTGCCGATGCGGCGCGGCCGAGATCGCTCTTGACCACGGCGTAACCGGTCTTCGTGCGGTAGAGCATGGCGCGGCCGCCATCGACCGCCGCTTCGTAGGCGACCGGCCGGACGGCTTCTGTTTCCGTCGCCGTCGCCTGCGTTCCGACCGCAGCGCTGGGCCGATGGCTCAGTTCCGATGGCAGCGGATCTGTCGCGGCCGTGCTAGCCGTCGTCAATTCAGGCTCGGAAGCGGTCGCGAGCTGCGATGACGAAGACGAGTTCTGTGTCCGGCAGATGCCCGAGACCAGCGGATAATCGAAATTGCGCTCGCGCAGCATCTGGCTTTTCATCGCCGCTTCGCATTCAGCGATGGTCGACCACTTGGCGGGCGTCTCGCCGATATATTCGCAAAGCCTGGCGTCGCAGTCGCAGCCGACGATGGTCATGGCGACAAGGGCGGTCTTGATCACGGTCTTGTCCCTCCGAATTGCCCGGCGCATGTGCGCAAGATCAAAGTGCTACGGCATCATCAATCGTTGCGGAACAAGGCGGGATTTGGCCGCGATTGTGGAATGAGCGTGGCGGAGCGTCACGCAGCGTCTTGCCGAGGCCGGCTGTGACTGAAAGGCCTCAGTAATCGTAGACGTGTTCGAGCCTGGCGCCTGCCGTCATCAGCGCCGGCAGCACGATGTGCAGCTTGCGCACGGCGACGGTCAGGCCGGTGCGGCGCGTCGAAGGTTCCGCCGGAAGCGGGTAGCTGAACAAGGTGCGTGCGCCTTGGGGAACATTGATCTCGTCATTGGAAAGCACGGTGACCATGATCTCGTCATTGCCGCCGATCTCGACGAAGGAGACGCCCTTGCCGATCAGGCGCGGGATCATGTCGGTGAACACCTGATAGCGCCTGGTGACGAAGACCGTGCCGTCGGCGCCGAGATCGCGCTCCAGCAAGGTGTCGGGCTCGTTGCGGGTCACCTCGCTGACCGGACCCTTGGCCCAGACGTGGATGTCGAGCAAGGCCGGGTCGGTGGTGGCGGCGAGCGCCGACTTGATCAGATCGGCGTAACCCTGCTTGATGGTGTAGGCGAGGCCGAAGGCGAGCTTGCGTTCGCTGGTGCGGACGGCGCTGTCGTCCGCTGCCGGCTGGACGGCAAACAGGCCGGCACGCTTTTCGGCATAGGGAAACTGGTACCACGGCACCTGGTCGAGAAAACCAGCATAATCGGCCGCTACCTTGGCCTGGTAGATGTCGACGGCGGTGCGCTTGCCGGCCGTCGCTTCGGTAATGCGGCCGACCGTATTTTCATAGGCCCACTGGATTGCGTGCTCGATCGTGTGGCTGGTGCCGATGATCACCAGCATCTGGTGGTTGTCGAGGTTGAACTTGTAGGCGGAGCTGGCGCGGACGACCATCGCATAGTCCTGCCAGAAGCGGCCGATATAGGAGAGATAGGGAAAACCACTCGGCTGGTTCTTGTCGATGAAGCCGGCATATTCGCGGGCGGCGTAGACGATGGCCCATTCCGGATAGGTGAGAAAGGTCGATTCCTCCGGCCGCTGGTAGCCGGGGATCTCGGCACGGACCTTGTCGGCCAGCGCCGTCGGCGGGGCACCCTCAGTGACGCCCGGCAATGGTGTTGTGTCCAGCGACGGCGTCGTGAGAAAGCCGTAGGCCAGCCCGGCGATCGGGATCAACACGACAATGACGACGAGCCAGAGGATCGCCTTGATAATGCGCTTCAGCCAGCGGAACAGGAACATGGCCGGTCAGGCCGTGGCGAAATGGTCGTACACGCGTTTCGACAGCCAGAACCCGACATAGACGGCGAAGCCGCCGATGACGATGTGAGGCAGGTTGGCGAAGAAGCGGGCGGGGAATTCGATGTCGTTCAAGGAGCGGAAGCCGTTGATGAAAATGCCGCCATCGAGGCAGCCGGAACCGGTGACCAGGCCGAGCACGCCGTCGAACAGATAGACCGATCCGAACAGCTTGAAATAGAACACCGCCTGGCGGTGCGAGATGAAGGCGGCGGCCAGCGCCCACACGCCGGAGAAGGCGTGCAGCAAATCGTCATACCATTGCAGCGAGAACAGGCCGAACAGATTGCCGCCGGCATCGTTGAAGGCCGGCACATAGCCGATGGCAACAACACCGAAGAACAGGAAAGCATAGGCAACAGCAAGCTTCTGGATGAGCGTCATGAAGTATCCCCCTGCCGTCAGCCTTCTCAAACGGCCCCCGACGGCTAATGGATAGTAGCTGATTTTGGCGCAGGGTGAAGCGTCGCCGGCAAAATCGTCAGGCGGAGCCACAAAGACAGTCGGCGCCGGGATTTCTCCCAGCGCCTCCCTGTCAGATCAGGACACGGTCGCGGCAGCAACTCCCGAAAGATGTCCCGCCATGCCGGCCTTGATTTTGACGGTCCCGCCAGTCGCCACCCGAGGGCAGCGTCCGTTCCGGACCACGCCAGTCTCCACTCTTGCGAGCTTTGCCCAGCGCGCCATCGAAGGTTTTTGCCGTCCTTCATGGCAGCATCGGTCCGCCGTTGGCGTTCGCACGCTTTCCGCGGCCCCGTAGGTCTCGGCTTCCATCCCTCCAACAAGCAAGCCTGTTCTCGTTCAGGGCCGTACGGGCCTCAGGAAATCCGCCGTTCCGCTTTGCCTTTCGGCGTGGCGATCGGTAGCCGCCTGAGATGGGTTTAATGTACGCCGGATAAGCGTTTGGCGAAACTGCCGCGCGCCTGTGGATAGCGGGATTATCGGGGACTAAGGCGCGTATTCGCAGAGGGGTTCGTGGGCAGTTGATTGGCGGTGCCCGCCTGCCAAGCCGTCAATGCAGGGTGTCAGCCATGTGCCTGAGCTTATCGGGGTTGCGCACGACATAGATGGCGACGACGCGACCATCCTCAATCTCCAGCGCAGTCGTTTGGAGAATGTCGCCTCGCTCGATGGTGATGAACCCCGGCAGGCCGTTGATAAAGCCATAGCGCAGCAGGCGAGATCGGCTCACCGCATAGACAGACGCGAACGTCGCGTACTGGCGCATCACATCATCGAGCCCAATGGCCGGGGCCTTTCGCGCCGGTGCCTTGCCGCCGCCATCGGCGTAGAGCGTGACGTCCGCCGCGAGCAGTGCGCGCAGGCTGTCCAACTTGCCGTCCCGGGACGCGGCGAAGAAGGCTTCGGCGATCTCCAGGCCCTGTTCCCGCGGCACGGGATAGCGAGGGCGGTCGGCGCGGACATGGGCTCTCGCCCGGCTGGCGAGCTGGCGACAGGTGGCGGGCTCGCGGCCGATCGTGGCCGCGACCTCGGCGAAGTCGAGGCCGAACACGTCATGAAGCAGGAAGGCAGCGCGCTCCAGCGGCGACAGGCGCTCCAGCGCCATCAGCAAGGGCAAGGTTACGTCATCGGTCTCGTCCTCAGCCGATTCCATAACCGGCTCAGGCAGCCAGGGGCCGACATAGGTCTCGCGCCGCCGCCGCACCGACTTGAGCCGGTCCAGGCACAAACGCGTGACGACCCGGCGCAGAAAAGCTTCCGGTTCGCGCACTGCGTTTCGGTCGACATCGAGCCAGCGCAAGAAAGCGTCCTGGAGAACGTCCTCCGCGTCCGCGATCGAGCCCAGCATTCGATATGCAACGCGGACAAGGGTCGGACGTAGGGGATCGAAGACGACAGCGGCGTCCTGGCCCGATGCGGGTGCCATCAGGCGGCCTTCCGTTCCTCAGCCGCGTGTACGGAACGAAAGCCGATCCTGATCCGGTTCCAGGCGTTGACTTGCGCGATCAGCAAGGTGAGCCTCACCTGCTCGTCCTCGGTAAAATGCTGGCGCAGCGCCTGGTAGACATCGTCAGGCGCACGGGTCTCGGACACCAGCGTCAGCGCCTCGGTCCAGCCCAGCGCGGCCCGCTCGCGGTCGGAATATAGCGCGGACTCGCGCCAGGCGCTGAGAAGATGGAGCCGGTCCTCGGTCTCTCCGTACTTGCGGGCATCTTCAACGTGATGGTGGATGCAGAACGCGCATCCGTTGATCTGTGATGCCCGCGTCATGACAAGTTCCCTCAACAAGGGCTCGAGACCGCTGGTCTGAATTGTTTTCCCCAGCTCGATCCACGGCCGCATTGCCGCGGGGCTGGCGGTAAAGGGGTTTAGCCTGGGTGCCATCGTGATCTCCTTTCAAGGGTTTCCGGAGACATGACGAGTTGGATTTGCCGAATGTGACATGAGCTGGACTCTTTTTCAGCCAAGTCTCAGCCGAAATCGCTTTTCATGCTCGATCGCATTGTCGGACATTCGTCCCTTGCCCCGCGGCTCGGCGCGGGCTTCAATGCCGGCAAATGATTGGAAGGCGTGTTCGATGGCCTTGGGGAGGCAGGCTTGAAGGTCGCGGTGGTTCTCAATCCGATCGCCGGCGGCGGCAGGCTCAAGCGGCATTGGCCCGAAGTTGCGGATTCGCTGAAAAGACATTTCGGCGATTTCGAGCTGCGTGAAACGCAGGCCGAGGGGGATGCCGAACGGCTGGCGCTCGACCTTGCCGCCATCGGCTTCGAGCTGGTGATCGCGGCCGGCGGCGACGGCACCGCCAGCGAGGTCGCCGACGGGCTGCTGAAGGCTTTCCGGGAAAGCGGCCGGACGGCCGAACTCGGGCTGCTGCCTTGCGGCACCGGCATCGACTTCGCCCGCGGGCTTGGCCTGTCGGACAATGTCGACCTGACACTGAAGCGGATTGCCGAGGCCAAGGGGCGCAAGGTCGATGCCGGGTGCATCAGCTATGTCGACGACCATGGCGCGCTGGCCAGCCGCCATTTCATCAACATCGCCAGCCTCGGGCTTTCCGGCGCCACCGACCGCGCGGTCAATGCCGACAAGCGCAAGGGCAAGGTTTCGGCCAAGGCGTTGTTCTATTGGCGCACGGTCTGGGAGTTCCTCCGCTACCGCTTCCAGGAGGTTGCGATCACTGTCGACGACGGTGCCCCGGTCGAGGCGCGCATGGCGCTGGTGGCGGTGGCAAACGGAAAATTCTTTGGCGGCGGCATGATGATCGCGCCCGACGCCGAGCTTAACGACGGCGAGTTCGACATCGTTATCCTGCGCGCCGCCGGCAAGCTGAAGCTGATCTGGGACATCCGCCTGCTCTATGGCGGGCGGCACCGCAACCATCCGGCGATCACCATCCTGCGCGGCAAGAAAGTGGTTGTCGAGCCGCTCGGCGATGTGCAAAAGAACGCCGCGCTGATCGACATAGACGGCGAATCGCCGGGTCGCATACCGGCGACCTTCGAGATCCTGCCCGGCGCATTGACGCTGAGATATTGAATCAAGCCGTTGAGGGATTGATTCAAGTTGTTTCGGCGGTGATTCCGATCCTAGGTCCAACACGTTGAAATCGCGCGACATTGTTGGTAGGTCCCGCTGGACAACTCACGGCATCAACGGTGTCTGCATCATCTGCAAATGCAGGTCCTTGCCGGTCCAGGGATGCGCCTCGCAGACGGCCTCATCGAGCTCGACGCCGAGGCCCGGCTCCTTAGACGGGATGACGTTGCCGTCCTGCCATTCGATCTTCTTCTTGAGCAGCTTCTCGTGAAAACCGTCCCACTGCTTCAGTGATTCCAGAATGAGGAAGTTGGGCAGCGTCACCGCAAGCTGGATGTTGGCGGCGCCGACAATCGGCCCGCAATAGCAATGCGGCGCGACCTGGATGTGATAGGCCTCGGCCATGGCGGCGATCTTCTTGGTTTCGAGAATGCCGCCGGAGCGGCCAAGGTCGGGTTGAAGAATGGTCGCGGCACGGTTCTCGATGACCCGGGCAAATTCGAACTTGGTCGTCAGTCTTTCCCCTGTCGCGATCGGGATCGAAGTGCCGCGCGCCACTTGAGCCATGACCTCGGGCATGTCGGGCGGCACCGGCTCCTCGAACCACAGCGGATCATAGGGCTCGATGGCGCGGGCGAGGCGCAATGCACCCGAAGCGGTGAACTGGCCGTGCGTGCCGAACAGGATGTCGGCTCTGGTGCCGACTGCCTCGCGGATCGCCTTGACCATGCGGGCGGAGAGGTCGATGTCGACGAGGCGCGGCTGGTGCCCATCGAAGGCGGTGTAGGGGCCGGCCGGATCGAGCTTGACCGCATTGAAACCCTGCTCGACATATTCGAGCGCGCAGGCGGCGGCCAGATCAGGATCGTTGTAGACGTTCTTGCCGCGCGCATCCTCGGAGTGGACGCTGCCGGTGTGCGGATAAAGGTAGGTATAGGAACGCAGCGTTTCGTGCACCTGGCCGCCAAGCAGCTTGTAGACCGGCTTGCCGGCCTCCTTGCCGATAATGTCCCAGCAGGCGATTTCGAGCGCCGAGAAACAGCCCATGCCCGACACGTCGGGGCGCTGGGTGAAGCCGGACGAATAGGCGCGGCGGAAGAAGGTCTCGACGTCGTGCGGATCGCGGCCGACGAGATAGCGCTCTGCCATATCCTCGACCATTTTTGCGGTGACATGGGCCGAGAAGGTGGCGTTGTAAGCCTCGCCATAGCCGACGACGCCGCCATCGGTGGTGAGCTTGACGAAGATGAAATACTTGCCGCCGATGCCGGGCGGCGGATTGCCGACCACCCAGGTCTTGACGTCGGTGATTTTCATTTTTGATCCTCCAGAACCAGTTCGGCGCCCTTCCATCCGGTCATGATCGCGGCGGCGTTGGTGTTGCCGGTGATGTTGTCGGGAAAGATCGAGGCGTCGATGACGCGCAACGCCTGGATGCCGTGCACCCTGAGGCGCGGATCGACGACGGCGCGCGCCGCGTCCGGCCCCATGCGGCAGGTCGAGACCGGGTGATAGACGGTACCCGAGCGCTTTCTGAAATCCTGAATGAGGTCCGCATCGGAGGTGATCGACGGACCCGGCAAAACCTCTTCCTCGATGATCTCCGCCATCGCCGGCATCGAAGCGACCTTCCGGACGAATTTCACCGCCGCCAGCATTTCGGCGACATCCGCCTCGGTCGAAAAGGCATTGGCGACGATTTTGGGATAATCGCGCGGATTGGCGGAGCGGATCATGATTTCGCCGCGGCTCGACGGACGGCAGTTGGAGAGCCCGATGGAAAAGCCCGGCCATGGATCGGGCGTCAGGATCGGCCGTTCGCCGCTCTTCGGAATGACCGTCGAAAACGCCTGGAAATAGAGCTGCATGTTGGGCCGTGCCGTGGCCGGATCGGTGCGGAAGAAGCCGCCGGCATTGTTCATCGACAGCGACAGCGGGCCTGACCGCAAAAACACGTACTGCATGCCGACTAGCAGCTTGCCCCACCACGGGCGCAGGATCTGGTTGAGCGTCGGCTGCCTGCCCTTGAAAGTGTAATTGATGCCGACATGATCCTGCAGGTTTGCCCCGACATTCTCATTGGCGTGAACGACAGGAATGCCGAGCGCGCCAAGAAGCGCCGACGGGCCGACACCGGAAAGCTGCAGCAGTTGCGGCGAATTGACCGAACCGCCCGACAGGATGATTTCGCGGCCGGCGCGAGCGGCCTTCGTCACGCCATTCTGGAGATACTCGACGCCGACCGCGCGCTTGCCTTCGAACAGGATTTTTGTCGCCAGCGCGTTGATCTCGACGCGGACGTTTTTGCGCTTCATCGCCGGGCGCAGGAAGGCGCGCGCCGCCGACATGCGGCGGCCGTCCCTGGTGGTGATCTGGTAGACGCCGACGCCTTCCTGCGAGGCGCCGTTGAAATCCGGGTTGAGCGGCAGGCCGGCCTGGTTGGCGGCGGCGAGATAGCGCTTGGTGAGCGGATGGACGGAGGTCGAGCAGTCGGTGACATGCAGCGGCCCGCCGACGCCGCGCCATTGGTCGGCGCCGGCCTGGTTATCCTCCAGCGCCTTGAAAGCGGGCAGCAGGTCGTCGAAGCCCCAGCCGGGATTGCCGGCCGCTGCCCAAGCGTCGAAATCCTCGCGCGCGCCCCTGATCCAGACCATGGCGTTGATCGAACTCGAGCCACCGAGCAGCTTGCCGCGCGGCCAGTGGTCGACATTGCCGGCCAGGCCCGGATCCGGCTCGGCCTTGTAGTTCCAGTTGACCGCCGGGTCGAAGAAGGTTTTGCCGTAGCCGAGCGGCATCTGCACGTAGAAGCGGCGGTCGCTGCCGCCGGCCTCGAGCACCAGCACCGAGAAGCGGCCGGAAGCCGACAGCCTTTCGGCCAGGACCGAACCGGCCGAGCCGGAACCGACGATGATGAAGTCATAGGTCTGCATGGTGGATAAAGATGGCCCTAATTTTCGCCCAGCCTAGACGCCGCAGACCGCCGCCATCACCGGAGCTTCCGGCATCGCTTGTGAAAAAAGCGACCGGCGATACCCGGTTTGGATTTCAGCTCGCGACCACCCGTTGCGGACGTTAGCCTCGGAAACTACGCTGGGAGCGCTCGGCTGGCACTGGAGGATGGGAATGCAGCAATTTGGGCGGGATGCACCATTGCCGGATCAAATGCAGGGCAAGTGGGTCGACGCTGATGATCCAACGGTCGAACTCATCATCTCGGGAGGTTGCATCACCTGCTTCGGTGAGGGCGTTGCATACGATTATAAGGAAATTCATCAAGTAGACGGTGCGCTGACGGTGAGTTTGAAGGTCAACGACCCCGCGGTCGAAGATAGCTTCGAACGGGCGAACATCACAGGGTTGATAATCATGCCCGACGGTGATTTTCACGTCTACAATGTAAGGTTCGCCAGCCGGTTCATTCGCCCGGAGACGTAAGCTTGCCAAGCTGCGATCCGCTGCGGAAGTCTAGCTGTTGCAATGTCGGTGAGCGCCTCGCTACGGCTTTGATTGATCCGTTTGCGTTCAGTAATGTTCGCCGGTGACGCTCAACATTACGATTGCCGTTGAAGAGGTTAGATGTTCTCCAGCTTGATCGAAAGATTTCGTCGGCAGCCAGACCTCGGTCGTGCGCCTCAGCATGGTAAAGCGTTGGGCGACATTGCCGCTGGAGCATTGGAAGGCGGCTTGGCATCCGATTTTCAACGAGTAGGGGATTTGTTCTGGGCTGGCCGTCCAACAGATCACATACGCTATCTGCTGACATTTCAGGCGCTGAAAGGCATGACCTTCTCCGCCTGTTGGGGCGTCTCGATCGACTTTGTACCAATTTTCAGAGGCGGAAGCCTCCGGTGGAAAAGAACGGCGAAGTCAGCGAATTTTGACCTTTGCATTGACCCGATTGATTCATCGGGCCGGATTCCCAACTGGTGCTCATTCTATAGTAACGATAGCGCCTATCGGGTTGAACGCGCCGCGTTGGCGGCGCTCAATGCTGCCCAGCGGGACTGGTCCAGAATCACCACACTAAAGGACGTTGCTGCTAGTTTCGAACGACGATCAAAGATGAAATTTCGACGTTTTTCGTTGGAAAACTATGTGCAGACAGACCTCGCCTGGGGCTTGGCCCTTGTTGCCATTGGAGACGCGGATCGGGGCCAGCATCACATCGATGCATTTTGTGAGCAATTTGCCATTGCGCCGGAGACGACCATCCTCGCAAAAGCGAGAAGCGAAGCGGGTGCAATAGCGGCTGGATGACAACTTTCCACCCATAGCCGAACTTCAAGCTGCGATCACGGGCGATGATCAGCAATCTGCTTGAAATCATAGCGCATGATCGGGCGGGCCGGCGTCCTGCGGGCGACGACCCTGAACCCGGCGCGCGCGAAGGTGGAGGCATATCCGCTGCCGGAAGCGCTCGGCGATATTTCGGCGTCGAAAGGATAGGCTTCGAGTGCAGGGGCATTTGCGCGCCTTGCGACTTCCAGGGCCTGCGCAATCAGCTGAGATGTTACGCCCCGCCGGCGGTATTGTTTTCGCACGTAGAGGCAGGACACGGACCAGACCGGCCTGTCGTCCACGCGCTTGAGCTGCCATAGCCGATCGAGCCAGGGCAGGGCATCTCGCGGTGTCACCTGGCACCAGCCGACAGCCATATCGCCGTCGAAAGCAAGCAAACCCGGAGGCGGACCATGCTGGACGGCTTGCCGGAACGCCGCCTTGTTTTCCTCGCCGGGCCGCTTTCGATAAGAACGACCGATCCGCCCGTACATACACCAACAACGACTGCAGACGGCGCTGTCGCCGAACAGGTCCTCGAGCGCCGGCCACAGATCGGGCGTCAGTGCGTGAAAGGTGAGCTTCATGTCATGTTCTTCACGATGAAATCACAGGTCCGCATGATGGACGCGGGCGGCTTTGGAAATTAAGCTCTATCCCAGACAGCGCGCGCCTCTGGCGTCACTGAGGCTTCTGGCTTCCCTTCTGAAAGAGGCGACTGGCCCTCAAGTCTGTCGCTTTCCGTAGGCGTGTAGAAACGATATCAAATCCCTTGTCCAACGTTGTCCCTGCGACCCTATGGGGTTAAATCCAGGACTGCTGTCCTGCTCCGCATGTTGACGGGGAGGGAAACGTGCTCGTGCGTGATCGTCCATCTGTTTCCAGATCGACGAAACGCATTGCTCACGCGCACCCAGTAGTCGACATTCGCGCCTGTTTTCATGGTGCCGTGCGCTCGGATGAGCATCCATGCGGCGGCAACCGCGTCGCCGGCTGCGACATCCAGTTGGCCAAGCTCCTGGCCAATCGGACCAGACCAGCGAGGAAACCAATCCAAGAACCGCTCGCGAAGGGCGTTCGATCCCACATACCGAAGCGGCGGTACGAGGTCGAAATAGACTATGTCATCGGAGTAAAGGGACATAAGCCACTCGATGTCTTTGGCGCCCATGGCAGCCGATCGACTGTCCAGCAATTCCCTAATCGCGGTTTCATCACCTGGCATCGTCTCCTCCAATCTCATCATTTCGCCCGCTTGCCGGGCGTGAGCTGTCCTCCCGCGTCGTCATCAGGGTAACCACCGATGGTGCTCCCCGACAACCAGCGTTCACCCTTTCAAACGATAACGAAAGTCATCCTGGCGTACGGCGTCGCGAGAATCCGGCGGGACCATGCATGGTGACGCCACAAAGCGCCGACACCTCCCGCGGTCGGCTTCACCCGCTGAGCGGTCGACGGCAACGTACGCCCAACGGCTCATTGAGCTCGTAGCCGAATTTTCAAACTGCGACATTCCCGACGGTGCGTTGACGCATCGTCGCCACCCCGATACGGGATGGGACAATCGATCTCGAAGGATTTCCCGCATGGTGCATTACGCGGACGGGCGGCCGATCGGCGATTTGACTCTGCGGACGCTGGCCATGCCTTCCGATGCCAATGCGGCGGGCGATATCTTTGGCGGCTGGGTGATGGCGCAGATGGATCTCGCCTGCGGCATCCGCGCCGCCGAGCGCGCCAAGGGCCGCGTGGTGACGGCGGCGGTGAAGGAAATGTCCTTCGCCAAGCCGATGAAGATTGGCGACACGCTGTGCATCTACACGCATGTCGAACGCGTCGGCCGCACCTCGATGACGCTCAAGGTCGAGGCCTGGGCGCAGCGCTATCTCTCCGACCTGATGGAGAAGGTCACCCATGCCGACTTCGTCATGGTGGCGCTGGACGGCGAAGGCAAGCCGAAGGCGGTTCCCGCGGAAGGCTGACCGGCCTGATTCCAGAAGATGGATTTAAACAGCCGTCTCTCCCGCGCGGGGGATGCGGGCAGCGATCCGGCGTGGTCTTTGACCAACGGGTTCCCGCATGCGCGCCTGCAGCGCGAGCGACGGGATCTTGGGAGGAAAGACAATGCGTCAACACATGCTGAACGCTGCCCCGGCCGGTGCGTTTGCAGCCTTGCTCTGCCTGTCGTCCGCAAGCGCTTTTGCCGAGGTCAAAAAAGGCGATCCAGGCGCCACCTGCACGTCGGAAAACCGCACCATCAACGGGCAGGCGGCCAAGTGCGAGATCTGCTCGGCGACGAAATGCGACACCAGCGGTACGACGGTGAGCAATTGCCGGAAGGAGACGACCACGACCTGCACGATTGGCGGCAAGGTGGTCAGTCCCAACCCGAAATGGAACCGGATCGAGAAGCTGCCGAAGAGCAAGATGCAATTACAGCAGTAGGGCTCATCCGGAGGATCCCCGTCAGGTTCAAACCCTTGCAGCGCAAGGGCTCAGCTGTGCATGGCGTCGAATTTTTCGCGCGCGACCTTGACACGCTCGGTGTTCTTGCGCGCCCATTCGCCGAGTGCACCGACCGGCACCAGAAGCTCGTAGCCAAGGTCGGTCAATTCGTAGTCGACCCGCGGCGGGATGGTCGGGAACACGGTGCGCGTGACGAAGCCGTCGCGCTCGAGCCCGCGCAGAGTGGTGGTCAGCATCTTCTGTGAAATGCCGCCGACCGCGCTGCGCAGCTCGTTGAAACGCAGCGGCCCGTCGCCGAGCTTGCCGACGACGAGCACGGTCCATTTGTCGCCGACGCGCTGCAGGATTTCCGAGATGGCGCGGCAGTCCTCGGTGCGGTGCGGGTGCCTTGGTAACAAAAAAGTGCCTCCTTGCACATTGAGCGGCCAGTTACTCATATAGCGCAGGTATCTAAACGATACCAGTATTCCTGTAAGGAGAGCCCCTCTATGTCAAAACCCAAAATCGCCATCGTCATTGGTTCGACCCGCGCCGCGCGCTTTGCCGACGTCCCGGCCCAATGGATTGCCAAGATCGCCAGGTCGCATGCCGACATCGATGTCGAAGTCGTCGACCTGCGCGATTTCCCGCTGCCGTTCTTCGATGAGGTCGCATCCTCCGCCTGGGCGCCGTCGCAGAACGAAGTGGCGCAGCGCTGGCAAAAGAAGGTCGCCGGATTCGACGGCTTCATCTTCACCGCCGCCGAATACAATCATGGCCCGACGGCCGTGCTGAAGAACGCCATCGACTACGCCGCCAACGAGTGGAACAAGAAGGCGGCCGGCTTCGTCGGCTATGGCAGCGTTGGTGGCGCGCGTGCGGTCGAGCAGCTGAGGCTGCATGCGATCGAGTTGCAGATGGCGCCGGTGAAGTCCGCCGTCCACATCGCCTGGGCCGAGTTCCTTGCGGTCAAGCAAGGTGAGAAGAAGCTCGATGAATTCGAGCACCTCAACCAGGCGGCAACCGCGCTCGTCAACGACATTGCATGGTGGGCCAGGGTACTGAAGACGGCGCGTCAGGCCGATGCCGTCGCCGAGGAAGTCAAGGCGGCCTGAGCGCAGGTTCGAACAATCCTCCCAGGGATTAATTCTCCCAAGGATTCAGGGCGGCGCATGCGCCGCCCTTTTTTCAGACGGCATGCGCGTCCTGCGCTTGCCTTGGCCTGATGATGCAATCGGCAAGGCGGTCCATCTCATTCAACTCGTCGGCGTGGTGCTGACCCCACTGGCAAAGTGCCAGCAGGATGGGCTCGAGGCTGAGGCCGAGCCGCGTCGCCGAATATTCCACGCGCGAGGGAATCTCGGCAAAGATCTCGCGGCGAACGAGGCCGTGCTCTTCCATTTCGCGAAGCTGCTGGATCAGCACTTTCTGCGTGATATTGGGCATCAACCCTTGCAGCGCCGACAGCCGCCGCGGCCCGTCGAAGAGATGGTAGAGGATGATCGCCTTCCAGCGGCCCGAAATCACTTTCAGCGCGCGCTCGGCCGGCAGCATCGGCAGTCTCTTGATCAGCTTGGCCATGGTCACCTCCCGGTCAGCGGCGGACAAATCGGTGTGTGGTCGAAGCCAGGCAGATAGTGGCAAACAGCGGCCGATGCCAATAACGATCGGTGCATGTGATGAGAGCCATTCAACTGAACCGTTTCGGCGACCCTGACGTTCTCGAAATGGTTGAGGTGCCGAAGCCCGAGCCGCAAGCCGGCGAGGTCCTGGTCCGCGTTCGTGCGGCCGGGGTGAATTTCTTCGAAGTGCTGATGCGCGCAGATCGCTACGCGGTGACGCCGCAACTGCCGATGATCCTTGGCGTCGAGGCCGCCGGGATCGTGGAGGCGCTCGGGCATGGGGTGGATGCTTCCTTGCTCGGCACGCGCGTCGCCGCGCCGTTGTTCGCCTCGAGCCGCCCGTTAGGCGGCTATGCCGATTATGTGACGATTGACGCAAGCCTGGCCGTGCCCTTGCCGGATGCGCTCTCGTTCGAAGCCTCGACGGCATTGATGGTGCAAGGACTGACGGCGTTGCATCTGTCGCGGCAAAGCCCGCCGGCCGGCAAACCGGTGCTGGTCGCCGCTGCCGCGGGCGGCGTCGGTTCGTTGCTTGTCCAGCTTGCGAAGCGGGCAGGGGCGAGCAATGTCATCGCGGCTGCCGGCAGCAAGGCCAAGCTCAATCTTGCTTTGTCGCTGGGGGCCGACGTTGCCGTCGACTACAGCAAAACGGACTGGCCAGAGCGCGTCCGGGCAGCGGCCGGCGGCGCCGGCGTCGACATAATCTACGACATTGTCGGCGGCCCGCTGACGGCGGTTGCGCTGGAGGCTCTGGCACCTCGCGGAGAGCTGGCGTTTGCCGCACTTGGCAGATACGCGCTCGGCGCCCCGGAGATGGAGGCGATGATCGGCCGCAACCAGTCGCTGAGGGGTTTTGCACTGCTGCCGCTGCTTTCTCCAGACGTGCTCCGTGACGGCCTGTCGGGGCTCTTCAATCTGGCGGCAAATGGTGAGCTTAAAGTGACCAACGGCGGTCGCTTCCCGCTCGACCGGGCCAGTCAGGCGCATCGCCTGCTGGAGGAGCGCGGCGCGACCGGCAAGGTCGTCTTGATACCCTAGTAGGTGCTCGGCAAGGAGCCGGGGATCCGGGCTTGTGCCGTTCCGGCCGTCAGCGAACCCGATAGAACGGATTTGGCAGCAGGAACAGCTTCTCGGCATGCCCCCCGAACAAGTCGGATGGCTGGTCGCCGACATTGGCAATTATCGTGTAGCCGGCATTTTCGATTTCGGCCCTTATGGGTGCCTTGAAATCTGCGGCGGAGCCGTATTTGGCCCCAGGCTGGACCATGTAAAGGTGCTCATAGCCGGCATAGCCGGCCGACTGCAGGTTCTGTTCGGTTGCCTGACGCTGGTCCTCCGGACGTCCGGTGATGAAGAACACCGCGACTTTCGCCGTTTGCGCCTGCCGGAAGACCTCCAGCACCGGGTCGATGGCCGGATCCTTCGCAAGCTGGTCCCAGGCGGCCCAGCCACAGGGACCGTCGATTGCGATATCGCAGGCGCCGCTGATCGGGCGGCCGAAATTGTCACGTGTGATCACTTCCCAGTTGGCCAAAGCCGTCTCGTCGATGTCGAGCACCAGTGCGGGGCGAGGCACCTCCGTCGCGCGCTTGACGACCCAGTCGCCGGCCTGCTTCGCCACTGCGGCAAGGTCGCGATCATAGTCGCCGGAATCATGATAATTGGCGGCCGCCAGCATCGCATCGCCGACATTGGCTGGCTGGGACGGGCTTGTGAGAAGGAGCGAATCGGAACGTGCCGGCACAGGAACATTTGTGCCGATCATCAGCACGATTGCCCCGACACGCGCAATTCTATTCCAACCAATCGCCCGCATCACGAGACTTTGCGGTCACGAGAAGTCCGCTGTCAAGCGAGACCGAACAGACGACCGTGCTCCCGGGTGAATTGTGACACGCTTTCGTAACCGACCGCGAACGCCGCGCTGCTCGCGGTCTTTTCCTCCGACAGGTGACGCACCGTCGAAATCTCCGGCGCAAGTGCGTCACCCCAGGTCATAGCCAACACGGCCTTGACCGTGCCCTACGCCGCCTGAACGATCTCGACCAGTTCAACGTCGAACACCAGATCCCGCCCGGCCAACGGATGATTGCCGTCGAGCTTGACGCTGGCGTCGTCCACGCCGACGACTGTTACCGGCATCGGGCGCCCTTCTGGGGTTCTGACCTGCAATCGAGTGCCGATATCGACGTTGATGTTGTCTGGTACGCGGGCGCGGTCAACGGTCATGACCGCTTCGGGGCGGTGGGGGCCATAGGCGGCCTCGGCGGGAACAGTCACGGTGCTTTTCGCGCCCACCTCCATGCCCTCGACATGGATTTCAAGACCGGGAATCACCTGTCCTTCACCCAGCGTGAATTGCAGCGGTTCGTTGCCGGAAGAATCGAATTGGGTGCCGTCTGCCAGGCGTCCATTGTAATTGATGCGCACGGTGTCGCCATTCTTGGCCTGTGTCATGGTAGTCATCCTTTTGGAAGGTTTTGAGGGGCCGGCCAGAGCTCACGGTCCCGTCCTCGATCATCCACGCACTCAAAGTGCACGGCGCGAAACGTTAACACTAGGTGCCTGGCTGCCGATGTAAACCCCGATTGAGCTACGCCGGTATGACGCCGCCGGCGCTCGCCACCTTCGGCAGGAGTGCGCCGGACTAGCGGTCATGCCGCCTCAACCCATTCAGGCGCCGTGCAAATGGCGGCTAGATCAGGTTATGGCCGCCATCGATGCGGATTGTCTCGCCGGTCGTGAAGTCACTTTCCATGAGGTAGAGGTAGGCGGCGGCGACGTCCGCAGCGGTCGGAATTTTTCTCGATGGCAACCGGGCAGCCATGTCGGCAAAGAAGCCGGATTTGGCTTCTCCAACGATGTCCCACATCGGTGTGTCGACCCATCCGGGCGACACGACATTGACGCGCGTCGGGCCCAGTTCGAGCGCCAGGGCGCGGGCGAAGTAGCTGAATGAGCCGGCAATCGCCGCGACGACTGAGCCTCCCGGCACCGGCGGCTTGTCCTTGTTGATACCCGACGTGAAGGTCATGGAGCCGTCGGCCCTCAGGGTGCGCACCGCGTGCTTGGCGAGCATGACGGCGCCAATCAGCTTGTTGTCGACGAAGCGCCGCACCGCCTCCATGTCGGCGCGCTCGATGGGGTCGCCGGGCGGCAGTGTTCCGGCTGTCGATACGAGGTGATCGAACGCACCGACTTTGTCGAACAGGCGAGCGACGCCCGCTTCGTCGGTCATGTCGGCGACCAAGCTTGTCACGCGATTACCCGCATTGAGCGCCCGTTCGGCGGCCTGCAGTTTCTCGTGCGACCGCCCGACGATCACGACCTTAGCTCCGCTGTTGAGCGCAGCTTCCGCGACGCCAAGACCGATGCCGGAACTGCCTCCGACGACGATGACTTTCCTGTCCACGAGCGATGTCACGGGAGGTCTCCATTCGTTTGCGATGTAGGTGAGGGTCAAGCCTTGCCGGCGTAGGCGGCTTCGAGGTCGGCGATGATGATCTTGCGCATCCCATACATCGCCTGCCGGACGCGGTTGGCCTTTTCGCGATCCGGATCGGCACTGAGCCGCGGCAGGATTTCCGGGATGACCTGCCAATAGACGCCGAACTTGTCAGTGAGCCAGCCGCAGGGTTGTTCCCTGCCGCCGCCGGCGGTGAGCGCCTCATAGTAGTAGTCGGTCTCGGCCTGGTCCTTGGTCTCGATGTAGAGCGAGAGCCGCTCGTTGAAGGGCGGCTGCGGCCCGGCGTTGAGCGCTGTAAGGTGCAGTCCCTCGAGCTCGAAATCGAAGGTGGCATGCGGGACCGTCTTGTTGGTTCCGGACACCCAGTCGGTGTATTCGATCGTCTCGAGCACTTTGCCGTTCTTGAAGACCGAGAGATAGAAATCGCGGGCCTCCTTGGCGTCGGTGTTGAACCAGAGGAATGGATGGATGGTGGCCATGTCCGTTCTCCGTTAATTCCTTGCGACAGCGATCTTTCGCGAAGAACCTGTCCGCCGTTACTTTCGTTCAGGCTAGCGGCGGTCCGACTGCCGATAGATCGAGCCGTCCCAGTCGCGGGCAAACCCGAGGTCTTCGAGCCGGCGGGTCGAGAAGCGTGCAATCAGCCGCTCGGTCCGGCGCCGGCTGCTCGAGGCGAGGATGCGGCCGGCCATGCCGGTCAGGACGTCGACGATGGGTTCAACTCGTTTGGCGCTCATGGTGCTCTCCGTGGATGTGGGCGGTTGCCCCGCGACTTTCGTCAGCGAGAGTATCAGTCACATCAGACTTGCCTCTTGCAGCGGCGGCGGATGACTGATTACGTGAGCAAACATGCCGTCTTCCGGTCTGGACGACAAACGACTTATCGGCGACAGTATGTGAGCAACGCTCACACATGCAGGTATCGAATCATGCCCCGGAAGCTGCCTCCCCTCACCACCTTGCCGAGCTTCGAGGCCGCGGCGCGCCTGTTGAGTTTCTCCAAGGCGGCAGAGGAACTTCATGTCACCCACGGCGCCATCAGCCGGGCGATCAAGAACCTTGAGGATCAGCTCGGTGTGCAGCTGTTCGAGCGCGGTACGCGTTCGGTGAGCCTGACCGCCGTCGGCGAGCCCTATGCGCGGGCGGTGCGCGAGGTGCTCGACCAGTTGGCCGCCGCCACCGCTGCAGCAACGGCCCGCTATTCGAGCTCGACACTGAACGTCAGTACCTCCGATGGCTTCGCGGGGAGATGGCTGGTGCCACGCCTCTATCGCTTTCACCGCGCGCATGGCGACATCGATGTGCGGGTTTCGACGAGCGGGAAGCTGACCAATTTCCTCGGCGACGGCATCGATGTCGCGGTCCGCTATGGCAGCGGAAATTATCCGGGGCTCACGTCAGAGTTTTTGACCGGCGAGGAGGTGTTTCCAGTGTGCAGCCCAAAGCTTCTTGAGGGTGCACATCCGCTCCGCACGCCTCAGGATCTCAAACATCACACGCTGATCCGTGACAGCTTTCCGATCGACTGGGCGACCTGGCTCGCAAGCGCCGGGGTCGAGGGCGTGGACCCGCAGAGCGGGATTACCTTCGACTCTGCCACCTTTGCCATGGAGTCGGCAGCACAAGGCGAAGGGGTGGTGCTCGGCCGGACCATGCTCGTTGCAGCCGACCTTGCCGCCGGGCGACTTGTCCGGCCCTTCGGCCACGCCCTGAAATCCCCCTCCAGCTTCTATCTCGTCTACCCGCCAGCGGCGATCCGTCAGCGCAAAGTCAGGGCTTTTCGGGATTGGCTGCTTTCGGAAGTCACGCCGTAAATGGGGTGACGGGAAGGCCGAGCCGAGGGGACAGTTCGCCTACAGATCAATGTCCGAAAAACCGCTACTATCAGCTCGCCCGAACTGCGGTGATGATCCAGGCACGCGAGTCGAAAAGCACGCCGTCCGCGGTCAAGCGCGCGTCGAGCAGTTCGCGCAACCGCCGCAGCGCCGCAGCGACATCCACATCCGCGCTAGCCAGCGGATCCTTCACCAGTTGCAGGCCAAGCAAAGCGTCATAAGCCGCGTCGACGTCCAGGCCATAGAAAACCGGTTCATGCACTTCGGCAAAGTCGACCGAAACAAAACCGGACGCACGCAAGACCTCCGCGGTGATGACGGGGTCACCGAGTGAAAACGGGGTGGCGGCGGCTGCCGATATGGCGGTCCCCGGCGCAATCGCCCGCTGAATGGCAGTCGCCCACTCGTTGCGGTCCTGGCCCTGCCATACCATCCACACAAGACGTGCCCCTGGTCGCATCGCCCGGCCGATATTGGCGAACGCCGCCGCCGGATCGGCAAAGAACATCACGCCAAAGCGACTGATGCACAGATCGAAGCCGGCAGGCGGAAACGCCAGCAATTGCGCATTGCCGCGCTCGAAGGCGACGTTTCGCAATCCCTCGTCCGCGCTACGCCTCCGGGCGAACTCGAGCATCTCGGCCGATACGTCCACCCCGAGCACGCTGCCTTCCACCGCGACGCGGGCAGCATCGCGAGAAGATTGTCCCGAGCCGCATCCGATATCGAGCACGCGATCACGCGTTCCCGCCTTGACGGCAGCCCTGAAGACCTCGTTGTGCCGTCGCAGCTCGGCGTCGTAAAACTCGGCGCAGTTCAACACCATCGCACGCCTGCCTGGACATGATGGGCACGGCGGCATTCCCAGCCGCTCCGCTCTGATCTTGTCGATGATCTCCTCAGCCGGGTGATGCACCGACTTCTGCTTCGGGTCACCCCAGCACTATCAGCCGCGCCGCGCTGCCTCGATCGCGGCAACGTCGATTTTCTTCATCTCCATCATCGCCTCGAATGCGCGCTTTGCTTCGTCGCCGCCGGCAGCCATCGCCTCGGTCAGAACGCGCGGCGTGATTTGCCAGGAGATGCCCCATTTGTCCTTGCACCAACCGCAGGCACTTTCCTGGCCGCCATTGCCGACGATGGCGTTCCAGTAGCGGTCGGTCTCCTGCTGATCGTCGGTGGCGATCTGGAAGGAGAAGGCTTCGTTGTGTTTGAACGCGGGACCGCCATTGAGGCCGAGGCAGGGGATGCCGGCGACCGTGAACTCGACCGTCAGCACGTCGCCCGCCTTCCCGGATGGATAATCGCTGGGAGCACGGTGGACGGATTTCACCGAGCTGTCGGGAAAAGTGTCGGCATAGAAGCGGGCCGCAGCCTCGGCATCCTTGTCGTACCAAAGGCAAATCGTGTTCTTGGCGATTGTCATTGCTGGTCCCTTTGCTTTTGAATCAACCTGGGCTTTTGAAATCAACCTGGGCTGTTGAAATCAACCCGGACCTTTGAAGTCAATCCGGGCTTTTGCAGCCAATCCGGCCATTTTCCTGTCCTCGGGGCGTTTCACAGCCAGCCTCGGCGTTGCACTACGAAAATGGAATGCGCTCGTGCCATCTGACGTTCCGACAGCAACACCTGCACGGCATCAAGGTATCACGGCTGGCACTTTTAAGACCAGATGTGGGCAGTGACTCGAACGGGCGACGGTCCGCCGGGTCCCGACCGGTGGCCTTCACTTTTTTGTCTGGGGCAGCTTTGTCTGGGGCAGCGCCGCTTTGCTCAAGGGCGTGCTGGCTTTCGGTTGGGCGCCCCGGTGCCTCAGGAGGCGCACAAGCAAGTTCCGTCTGCCCTTGCGCGGGACGAGATCGATATCGCTGACAAGCTTTGCGCCGCCCTCGCGACGCTCCAACGTGATCTTGCGGCTATGAAAGGTTTCCAGCTCGGCGCGATGCGCTACGCTGATGATGGTGACCTTCGGCAATTCGCGAATGATCATCTCCATCATCTTGTCCTGGCTCTTCTCATCAAGTGCTGAGGTTGCTTCATCCAGCACTATGATATCGGGGCTGTGCAGCAGAAGACGCGCGAAGGCGAGCCGCTGCTTTTCGCCACCCGACAAGGTCTGGTCCCATGGCGCGTCCTCTTCGATCTTGGCGCTGAGATAATCGAGTCCCACCTTGTCGAGAGCCGCCTTGATCTTTTTCAGCGTCCAGTTGTCGGCGGCGCCTGGATAGGCGACTGCGCGGCGAAGCGTCCCGGTGGGGATGTAAGGCCGTTGCGGCAACATGAACAACCGTCTGTCGGCGTGGATGTTGACGCTGCCGCTACCCCACGGCCACAGGCCTGCGACGGCCCGCACCAGCGTGCTCTTGCCTGAGCCGGATTCGCCGGCAACGAGCACCCGCTCGGCTGGTTTGATCACGACCTCGGTTTCCTTGACCACGGCGGTACCGTCGTCGAGCGACACGGAGAGATTGTTCAGCCCAAGCATCGCATCGCCTTCGGTTTCGCCGCGCTTAATGCGTCCAAGGGTGTTGCTCTGTTCCGCCCGCTCGAGCCCGTCGAGCGACATCATCAGCGAGGCGATGCGCCGTGCACAGGCATTCCAATCAGCGAGACGGGGGTAGTTGTCGACCAGCCATCCGAACGCGCCCTGCACGATGGCAAAGGCCGAGGCAGCCTGCATTACCTGTCCAAGTGTCATGCTGCCTTCGAGAAACTTTGGAGCGCAAAGCAGAACCGGCACGACCGGCGCAAACAGGCTCGACCCCTGCGACACCAGCGCTGTGCGCATGTGCTGGCCTGCAAGGAGCGCCCACTGCCTGAGCACATGGGCGAATGTCTTGTCCATGCCGCTGCGCTCCTCCTCCTCGCCGCCGAGCAATGCGATACTCTCGCCGTTTTCCCGCACGCGCGTCAGCGTGTAGCGGAACTCAGCTTCCGCCTGGTTTTTTTCCTCGGAGAGGTGGACGAAATGGCGGCCGATGACCGCCATCGAGGTGGACGTGATTGCGGCATAGATTACCGCGGTGACGACCAGGAAGCCGGGAATGGTGACGGTCGAACCTGCAATCGGCAGGGTCAAGGCGCCGCCGATCGTCCACAGCACCACGATGAAGGTCGAGGCCGACAGAAATGCGACGATGACACCGGCAATGAAATCGACGGGCGATTCTGTGGCAATCCGCAAATCCTCGGCGATGCGGGCTTCGGGATTGCTGTGGTCACCGCCGACGAGGTTCAGCTGATAGTAGCGGCCGCTTGCGAGCCAACGTGCGATGACTGCGGTGGTGAGCCAGGAGCGCCAGCGGCGCTGTATCGTCATACGAAAGAAGACTTGTGCCACCACAAGGCTTGTGCTTCCGAGCACGAGCGGCACGAAAACGGCGCTCAGCCGATATACGGTATGGGCGTTGCGTTGCTCAATGGCGTCGAAAATCGCGCGATTCCAGACATTGATCCCATACTGGAAGCCGACATTGGTGACGATCAGGACCAACAGCCCGATCGTGCACGGCCAAGCGAGCCTATCGCCAATGCTGCCCCAGTAACCGCGCGCGCTGATCCAGAAACGCTTCAGCAGGTACCTCTTGCGCGCCTGCTCGGCCTCTTCGGGTGTCAGCTCCGGATCGGGTTCGATGAAATCCGGCGGCGGCGCGGCCTCGCCGACGACCTCGGACGCGGCTTCGACAGTCGATTGTTTCTCGTGGCGCGACTTCTCGGCATCGCGCAATTGGGCGGCGTCAACCGATTTCGGCTTGAATCTAGCCTCGGGCATCCGGCGATAACGGCTTAAAAATCAGAAGGTTTCATAGCGTCCGCTCGAGATGGTCAGCTGCCAACAGCGCCTGGGTTTCGCTCATGATTGCCGGCTGCCGTAGCGGCCTCGCTCCTGCATCGGCTCCTGTGACCGCGACGCAGCTCCGCCGGCAGGCGCATCGCATGGAGAAGCGTCGCGCGAAATTAGCTGCAAGGTCGGCCTGACATCGCTTTTCCCGAAGCGACTGCCTCAGGCCGCCTTCCGCTGGGATTTCCATGCTTCGTGGTGCTTTCCCCACGCCGACATCACTGTCACGGCATCGTTCAGGCTAAAGCCCAGCGGCGTGATCGAGTATTCCACGCGCGGCGGAACCTCGTCGTAAGAGCGCCGGCTGATCAGGCCGTCGGCTTCCATCTGCCGCAATTGTTGCGTGAGCACTTTCTCGCTGACGCCGGGCAACAACCGGCGCAGTTCCGCGAAGCGGTATGGCCGCAGATGCAGTTCCCACAGCAGCGAGGTTTTCCATTTTCCGCCGATGGCCTGCAGTGCGGCGGCAAAACCGCAGCTGTCCGGTTCCTTGCATCTCATTTGGCAGTCCCTGTCATGATAGCGCTCGCTTACCTCGAGGTGCGTACTTCTCAGCGCATTGAGAATTTATATCTTCGGCTTGGGCGCGCCAAACATAAACGAACCCTCGTCGCGAGGGCCAACGCCTATCGGAGAAGTCATCATGATATCGAATGTCTGCGTGCTCGGCGCGGGCCGAATGGGCTCGTCCATTGTTCGAACGCTGCTCGGCTACGGCTATCCAACATGGGTCTGGAATCGGACCGCGGCAAAATGTGGCCCGTTGGCGGCTTTGGGCGCGACGGTCGCCCCTTCGGTGGCGGATGGATTCCGAGCAGCCGATGTCGTGATCATCAATGTTCTCGACTATGCCGCCAGCGACGCTTTGCTGAAGCAGGACGGCGTCGCTTCGGTATTGGCCGGTAAAGCCGTCGTGCAACTCACCTCCGGCTCACCGCGCCTGGCGCGGGAAGAAGCTCGCTGGGTGGAGGCGCATGGTGCCGGATATCTGGACGGAGCAATCATGGCCACTCCGGATTTCATCGGAAAACCCGAGACTGCATTGCTCTATTCGGGTTCCCGCGACGTTTACGAGGCGCACAAGCCCCTGCTTTTCGCGCTCGGCGGCGGTACCAGCTTTGTCGGGGAGATTCCCGGCCAGGCTTCCGCGCTTGATACCGCACTGCTCACCCAGATGTGGGGCGGGCTCTTCGGAGCATTGCAGGGGATGGCTATTGCCGAGGTCGAAGGTCTCAGCCTGGAGATGTTCCGGAGCCATCTCTCGGCATTCAAGCCGGTGGTCGATGCGGCTCTCTTCGACCTGGTCGATAGGACAAATGCCAGGCGCTTTGCCGGCGACGACGCAACGCTGGCATCATTGGGCGCCCACTACAGCGCCTTCCAGCACCTGCTCGAGGCATGCGAGGAGCGAGGGCTCGACGCGGGTATTGCCTCGCGCCATGGATACGATCTTTCGGCAGGCGCTTTCGCTCGGGCGCATGGAAGATGATTTTGCATCTCTCGCGCCTCTGTTTCGGAACGGCTCACCGCATCAGAGCAGGAAAACGGCAAATGCATAGCGGCGGTAAGACGAGACGAACCGCGACCTGCTCATGCCGGGCGGTGGAACTTATCCTCACCGGAGAGCCGCGGGGTGTCTACGCGTGCAGTTGCCTGGAGTGTCAGCGATGTACCGGCACGGCGTTTTCGTACCGGGCCATCTACGCCAACGCGGCCCTCGTCGGACAGAAAGGGAGACCAGATCGTGGCGCAGAACCGGGTCGTCGGGACAATGGTTGGAGCAGACATTCTGCACCATTTGCGGATCGGTCGTCTTCATGCGGGCAGAAGGATTGGGGGATGCGCTGTCGGTCTCGGTCGGCTGTCTGGAGGACCCGCATTTTCCGGCCCCGGCAACGCTCCACTGGCCTGACAGGAAACATAAATGGCTTTGTTTGGAAGGCTTGCCCAAGGTCGCTTGAGGAGCGAAATGGCGATGCGTGCAGACGCTGGCACAGAGTTGCAACAGACATTCAGGGTTCACTCTGCTGGACGAGCAGTCTCTACAATTCGCTTCAGGCTCTCAAGATTTGTTCGCATGCCGCGTTCGAAGAAGCTGGACGCGAGCGGCGCGAGAAGCGCCATCGGCCCGGGAAGCCCTTTTCCGGTAATCGAACCCTCGAGGTGGAGATGCGTTTTGTGGCCTGTCGGCGCCAGCCGAGAGCGGTAGGTGAATGGCGTCGGCCCGCTCAAGCTGGACAAAGTCAGCAGTGCATCGACGTCGAACTCGGTGACCTCCACGATGTTTTCGAGGACCCGCCCGGCAAGGTCGCGGCTGAAGCGATAGCGCTGCCGGGCCCGACCGGGCCGGGCGTGAGCTTGGCTACCGACTGCACAGCCGAGTACCAGGCCGGAGCCGCTTCAATATCCTCGATATGACGGAAGACGGTCTGGGCAGGCCTGTCGATCTCGATTGATATGTCGAACATTTGTGACTTATTCCTTCGGGAGATCGGATGATGGCCCATCGCGCCGGGTGATTGCGTTGCCGGCAGCTGTTCCGGCGACCAGAACTCGCAGCAGCCCGACGGCGGTTGTGATCTCGTCCAGGGTGAGCCGCTGGCCCAGCCATCCGTAAAGCCGGGATTCGACCTGCCGGATTTCGGCGGCGAGCCGGTGCCCCTCCTGTGTCAGTTCGAGTTCCACCTCCCGGCGGTCCTCCGGGTTTTCGCGCCTGACGACGAGCGCCCGCTCGACCAGCGTGCTTACCAGCCGGCTCGGACTGCCGGTCTCACAGACCAGCAGCTTGCCAACGGCATTGAGCGACATTGGTCCGCCGGCCTTCAGGCAGCTGATGACTTCAGCCTGGGAAGGGGTGACGCCAAGCGGCGAGAGCAAGTCGGTAAGCAGCCTGTTGCCTTCGCGCTGGGCGCCGAGAATGAGGAATCGCAGCTCCTCTTCCGGTTTCATGCCGCCGCTCCCAGTTCGAGCGGGGCGGTCACCAGCTGACGCGTCGCCAGCCGCACGGCGCTCTCCGGATCATGGGTCGGCAGATAGATCGTCGGCCGCTGCTGGGCGAGCTGCCGGACGGCCCTCAGGGTCGTCGCGGCAAGTTGGGTATCGGGTCCCACGCCGTCCACCTTGCCGGCAAGCATCAGTGCCTGGTTGTATGAGGTGTCGCCGGCGAGAAAGAGCGTTGCGTCGCCATCCTCCACCAGCACCGAAAGATGACCGGCAGTGTGACCGGGGGTAGCGATCGCAATGACGTCGCCCGCTTTGGTCAAGCGCTTACTCGCCGCAAACGGGCCGAACGGCCCGTCGTCGAGCTCGAGCCGTATGGGGTTGAACCAGTCGGGCCAGCGCTGCGGCAGGTAGCCGCGGAGCATTCCCATGAAACCCGACGCCGTGTCGATCTCACTGGGGGCGGCGAGTATCTCGCTATGGGGAAAATGCACCAGGCCCGCATCGTGGTCCATGTGCAGATGCGTGAGCACCACCCGTTTGACGTCGCGCGGCCCGATACCCAGGCCACGCAGCTGCGGCCCGATCTCTTCTTCCGGCTCGATACGAAAGTGCACTTCCCAGCGAAAGAACGGATGCAGCGAGCGTCCGTGCCCGTTCAGCAGATGCGCCGCCTGTCCAGTGTCGACTACAATGACGCCTTCGTCATGCTCGATGGCCCAGGCGAAGGTCGGCAACCAGCCGGACCAGTTCCTGTCGGCAAAGATGCTGGCAAGCCCATGACCGCGTCCTTCGATCTGGGCCGTCTTGATGCGGACCGACCCGGTCCGGATGGCATGTACTTTCATTTTTTCCTCTCCATTAGATGATATGTCATCGTATGACACGTCATATATTTAAGAGTCAATAGGACGGAGGAGAAAAGATCAGCGCGATGGCGATCGCGAGCATCTGCCGCTCAGCCCGATCGCGCAGGCGCTGAATTCCGGAACAAGGGTGCGATTTTGCCGTTGAGCCAGAAACTGGAAGCGACCCGCATGTCCGAATTGCCGAATGAAGAGATCGAAGGGCGGCTGAACGCCCAGCGCGAGACTTTGGCGCTGGTCGTCGCACTGCTTGCCAGCAAGGATACGGCACCCGAGCGAATATGGGCCGAACTGGAGGCCCGTTTTCAGTTTCAGAACAGTCAGGAGGACCCCGGCGTCCTGCCAAGCAGCGCATTCGCCATCGAGGCTGCGAAGATGCGGGAGTTCAAGCTGATCGCCGAAGAGGCGCGGGCGCGCACTGCGGAATGGAACGGCAGGGACAAGCCACAGGGCGCCAGCTGAAGCCCCGGCGAGTGGTTGCAGGACCGGCTATTTTGCGAGGGGCCGAGCAGGCGTCAGCTTTGCCCTAGAAGTGCACGCGCCAACTCTTCCCATTCCTCGTCAAGCGTTGAGGTCGACGGCGCGGCATTGCTGCGCCGATACCAATATTCGGCATTCGACTGGTCGCCTTCCTTGCGGTGGAGATAGGCATGCACGTGCATGCCCGCCGTATCGTCGCGCTGCTGCGCGCATTCGTGCGCCTTAGCCCAATCGCCCTTTGCCTCCCACCACAGCGCCTGCAGGGCAGGGCTCAAGCCGGCTGGCGGCTGTGGTTTTGCAATCGAATCCCTGAAGATTTGCAGATCCATTTTTCCACCCTAGCAACGTACAGGGCGCCGATAATACCTGCACCGGCAGCCGACCGATAGCGTGCATCGGGCGGGACAACCGGAATGGGTGTCGGGAGCCGATAACCGCACGGCCAGATGCTTGATTTGGTGACGTGCATGAAATAGTGCGCACCACGGCACCATGATGCCTGAGACAGCGAGGATGGGTAGCGAGCCGATGACAGCCCCCGACAACGCACGCCAATTCTACCACGGCACCCGGGTCGACCTTAAACCGGGAGACCTGATAGAAGCCGGCTACAGCTCCAATTACGGCGCGAGAAAGCAGGCAGCCTGGGTCTATCTGACCGGCACTCTGGATGCGGCCATCTGGGGTGCCGAGCTGGCCGCTGGTGACGGGCGGGAAAGGATCTACATCGTGGAGCCAACCGGCCCGATCATGGACGACCCCAATCTTACGGACAAGAAATTTCCCGGCAATCCGACGCAGTCCTATCGCTCCCGCGAGCCGCTCAGGATCACGAGCGAGGTCGCCAAGTGGCAGGGCCACTCCCCGGAGCGGCTGAAAGAGATGAAGGACCATATCGAACGGCTGAAGGCGCAAGGCATCGAGGCGATCGATTGATCGCTAAATCCTGCGATTGCCAAGCTTGGCTCTGACCTACGGTCGGCGGCAGTCGCCGCGAAATACGGCTCCACGTCCGCAATGGGTCCGCGAGTTGTCGTTCCTTGCAGGTTGGAGAGCGGATGCTCCTTTTCATCTCGTCGCGAACGTGATGATCTCGGGGCTCGAAGGGCCAAGTGGGCTGCCGTCAAAGCCGCCGAATTGCTGTTCGATCCGTAGCCCCGCGTTCCCCAGCAGGCTCGATAAGGCGTCCGTGTCGAGGAATCGCAAGGTGCTGCGACTAACTTGCGGAAGGCTCGGATGCTTTCCGCCGAACCTGTGGGTGAATGTCACCGTCTGTCCATCGAACGGCATGATCACCTCTGTTGTGATCTGCACCAGAGACCCGTCAGGTAGCTCAACGACGACCGCATTTTCGGGTGTCCAGCGCTCCCACGCCCGCACAGAAGGGTTCCGCGTCTCGAACGCGAAGCATCCGCCTGGCACAAGGGCCTGTCGCGCAGCCGCCATCAAATCCCGCAGGTCTTCGTCGCTGACAAGGGCCTGGAATGCATGCCCCGTCATCACAATGAGATCAAACTCGGCTGTCCAGCCGGCCGATTGGAGATCGCCGAGGACCCATTCGATATCCGTGCGCGTTCGTGCGCGATTCAACACGCCGGGTGCTGGGTCGATGCCGCAGAGCCGCCCTGAATGTCCGGCCAGGCGTGCCTCGTGAAGGAGGGTGCCCGTTCCACATCCGACATCAAGCACCGCGTCTGCTGTTAGAATGCGGGGCAGGTAGAAATCATAGTCGTCGCGCGCAGATCTCGGGTGCCAGGCATCGTAGACGACAGCGAGATACGGGTCGGCGAAAAGGTGGTCGACCATAGGCGGTATTCCCAATCAACTTTGATTGTGCGAGCGGTGTCGCCGCGAGCATATAGCCCATAAGTCGCGTCGATCGTTACCGCACGACCTCGCGGTGGGCGCCGGGCAGTCGGGTGGCGATGAGCTTGTCGATGCGGCGGCCGTCGAGGTCGACGACCTCGAAGCGCCAGCCTTGCGCGTCGACGCATTCGCCGGTCGCCGGCAGATGGTGCATATGCGACAGCACATAGCCGGCGACGGTTTCGTAGTCGCGGTTCTCGGGCAGGTCGATGCGGAGAACCTCCGCCATCTCGTCGGCCTGCATGTAGCCGGCGAGCAGCCATGAGCCGTCCTCGCGCTTGACGGCGTTTTCCTCGTCGCCGGCATCGAGGTCCGAGCGGAAGACGCCGGTGATCGCTTCCAGTATGTCGGCTGGGGTGACGATGCCTTCGAAATGGCCGTATTCGTCATGCACCAGCGCCATGGGCACGTCGGATTCCTTCAGCGTCGCAAGCACATCCAGCGCGTCGGCCTGGTCATGCACGATCGGGGCGGTGCGCACGTGCCGGCGCGGGTCCAGGGCGCGGCCGCCCAGCATCGCGGCCAGCACGTCGCGGGTCTGGACGACACCAATCATGGCGTCGACGCCGCCGTCGCCGGCCGGCAGGCGCGAATGCTGGGTATCCATCAGCAGCTTCCTGATGGCGGCCTCGTCGGCTTGCAAATTGATCCAGTCGACCTCGGTGCGCGGCGTCATCACCGCGCGCACGGCACGGTCGCCGAGCCGCATGACGCCCGCGATCATGCGGCGTTCGTCGGATTCGATGGTGCCGTGGTGCTCGGCCTCGGCGACCAGCATCTTGATCTCCTCGTCGGTGACCTTCTCCTCGCTCTGGCCGCGCTGGCCAAGCAGCCACAGGAGGGCACGGCCGGAAAAGTCGAGCAGGAAGACCAGCGGCGCCGAGAAGCCGGCGAGGATGGTCATTGCCGGAGCGACCCTGACGGCGACCCGTTCGGGGTCGCGCAAGGCGATCTGCTTGGGCACCAGTTCGCCGATGATCAGCGAGCCATAGGTGATTAGGGCGACGACGATGCCGACGCCGAGCGGGTCGGCGAGGCTTTCGCGGATACCGGCCGACGCCAGGAAGGTGGCCAACCGCTCGCCAAGCGTGGCGCCGGAAAAGGCGCCGGACAAGACGCCGACCAAAGTGATGCCGATCTGCACCGAGGACAGGAATTTTCCCGGATTGGCGCCGAGCGCCAGAGCCCGGCCGGCGCCCTTGACGTTGCGGTCGATCATCGCCTTGAGCCGCGCCGGCCGCGACGAGACGATGGCGAGCTCGGACATCGACAGAAGGCCGTTCACACAGATGAGGACGACCACGATGGCTATTTCAGCATAAAGCATGCCGGGTCCATAGCATTGCCACGCGGTTTTCGAAAATAGGACGGTCGCGATTTTTCAGGGCAATCGCTTCAGACAGAAAAGATAATGCCCAATTCGTGTTGGAGGTTATCAATTGTCGAAGTCGGCGCCGCCCTGGCAGCGCAAACCTTAAGCAATGGCCCTTTGTCTTTTCAACTAGCCGGCGGAGCAATCAAGCGGCATCCCAGGGCGGCGCGGAAAAATGCTCGATCAGGGTGTCGACGACGACGCGCACCTTTGGCGCGAGGTTGCGTGTTACCGGCCAGATGGCATGCACCACGGTATTTTCGACAAGACAGTCCGACAGAACCATTTCGAGCTCACCGCGCCTGATGCTGTCGGCCGTCAGCCATGTCGGCAGAAAGACGATGCCGCAGCCGGCCAGTACCGCATCGAGCATCGGTTCGCCGTGGCCGAGCACCAGCCGCGCCTTGGGCGCGAATTTTTCGAGAGGGCCGTCGGCATGCCTGACGGTCCAGGGATGGACAGCGCCGTCGCGGCCGTAGCCGATGAGGCTGTGCCTGGCGAGATCCTCGATCGATTGCGGCCTGCCATGGGCGTCGAGATAGGCGGGGGCGGCGACGATGCCCGAACGCTGGGCATAGATGCGGCGCGCGGCGATCGAAAGGCTGTCGTCGAGATCGCCCATGCGCACTGCTAGATCGATGCCTTCCTCGATCAGGTCGACGCGCCGGTCGTTGAACGAGATTTCCATCGTCAGATCCGGGAATTTTTTGGAAATGTCGAACAGCACCGGGGCGACGCATCGCCGGCCGAAAGCCAGAGGCAGGTCGACGCGCAGCCGCCCGGAAGGCACCTGCTTGCGGGAAGCGAGCAGTGACTGGGCGGCTTCGATCTCGGCCAGCGCCCTGACGCAGGCTTCATAGTAGCTCAGGCCCTCGCTGGTTGGGCTGAGGCTACGGGTGGTACGGTTGAGCAGGCGAACGCCCAATCGCTGTTCCAGCTGTGCGATCGACTTGCCGACCGCCGATTTCGTGACATGCAGCCGGACAGCGGCGCCGGTGAAGCTGCCAGCCTCCACCGTATGAACGAATGCGACGATGCCCTGCAGATTGGCCGTTTCCAATGAAGCGCTCCTATTGTAGAGTTTCGCTCATTAATCTGTTGCGAAACATGCCACATCGAAGCGCTTTTCTCCATAGTGAAACGGCGTAAATGTCCGCGCAGCCATCAACCGCGGAGCGCGAACCAAATGAGCACCGAAAACAAATCCTGGCAGATGAACGGTTTCGGCCTGTCCAGGCTGAAGCCGGCCGAGGGAAAGCTGCCCGAACCCGGGCCGCATGACCTTCGGGTACGCGTCACAGCGGTATCGCTGAATTACAAGGACAGGATGATCGTCGATGGCGTGCTGATACCCGACCTCAGCTTTCCGTTCGTGCCGACATCGGATGCGGTAGGCGAGGTGGTGGCGATCGGCGGCAAAGTCAGCCGCTTCGGCATCGGGCAGCGCGTGCTCGGCCAGGTGATCGCCGACTGGCCGGACGGCGACGCGCCGCCGGTGCTGCACAAGCATACGCTGGGTTCGTCACTGCCCGGCACGCTGTCCGAGCATGTGCTGTTTCGTGAGGATGCCGCCGTGGCGGCGCCGCCGTCGCTCAGCGACATCGAGGCATCGACGCTACCGATCGCGGCGCTGACGGCGTGGTTCGCGCTGGTCGAGGCGGCCAAGCCGATCCCGGGCGAAACCGTTCTCATCCAGGGCACTGGCGGCGTGTCGCTGTTTGCGCTGCAATTTGCCGCCGCCTTCGGCCTGCGCGCCATCGTCACTTCGAGCAGCGACGAGAAGCTTGAGCGGGCGAAGGCGCTGGGCGCCTGGAAGGGGATCAATTATCGCAGCCAGCCGGCATGGGACGAGGCGGCGCGCGAACTGACAAACGGGGCTGGCGTCAGGCATGTGCTGGAAATGGTCGGCGGCGACAATGCGCGGCGCTCGCTCAATGCGCTGGGCGCCGACGGCAGGCTCTCGCTCATCGGCCTTCTCGGCAGCATGGAGCTTAGTTTCCCGATCATTCCGTTCCTGCGCAACCGGATCGTCGTACAGGGTATATCGATCGGCCACCGCCGCGCTTTCGAGCGGATGAACCAGGCGATCGAGACGCTTGCGATCAAGCCGGTGATCGACAAGGTGTTTGGCTTCGACGAGGTGCCGCAGGCATTTGAGCGATTGGAGACGGGACCGTTCGGCAAGATCGTGATCACCGTGCCCTGACCTCGTCGACGAAAATGGCTGTCAGACGGGAAGGCTGATGGCGCCTACGGCAGTTGCAGCAGCACGCCGACAATGGCCTTGCCGTCGGTGAAATAGGGATCGCCTTCGCCGTTGCGCCCGGTCTTTGTGGCGCCGACGCCTGGTATCTGGCTGGTCGAGATCAGTATGCCGGCAGCGGCGAGGTCGCGCATCAACTCGTCGCGCTCGGCGTCGATGTCGGGGCCGATGTGATGGGTGATCGCGCCGGTATCGTGGCTGAGGCCAACGCCGCGATCGAAGCTTGCCGAGCCCAGCCAAAGCGGCCGGCCGTCGTCGCCGGTCGCATCGGTCTGCCAGAAGCGGACGTGGTGGCGCCGGTCGGCGCTGGCGCCGACCGGTTTTTCGAAGGCGAGGTCCTGGGCGCGGCCTTCGAACAACAGCCGGCTGACCGGCGCGTCGGGATAGGGGCGGTTAAACAGCACGCTTTCGCCGATCTCGATGGCGGTCTTCAGCGTGATCGCGTCTGCCGTATCCCAGCCGGCGACGGCAAAAGCATGGACAAGCTCCTTCTTGGTGCCGACCAGGCCGACATTGATCGGATCGCCCGGAATGCCTTGCGGCGTGTGCGTCACCATCTCGAATTGCTGATTGCGAAAATTGCGGTCCCGCAACGTCCAGAACTCAGGCGCGGCGAAATAGGCGAGCGAAAGATAAGCGGCACAGCATGCCACCAGCCAGGTCGTTGCACGTCGTCGAAGGCTTCGTTGGCTCATGCATTGGCGCTCGAACTGGCAGGCCCGTCAGGCCGTCGAAATCCTTGGCAAGCGGCGCGCAGCCGATCTATCCTCATATTTTAGCATGAAATGGGGTAGGACCGGCTAACACGAATGAGGGCGTGATGAAGGGCAAACCAGCGCGCGTCACTGCCATGGCGTTGACGGCCGACCTTGTCGCGCTGGTCGAACGTGTCGAGCCCGACCCCGGCCCCGAGCCCGGGACGACAGAGCACACCGACGCCGAGTTCGATAATCTTGTCGAGCAACTGCTGCTGGAATACCGGCCCGAAGCGCTCTGGGTCTTTGCCTACGGCTCGCTGATCTGGAATCCCGAATTCGATTATGTCGAGCGGCGCCCGGCTACGGCGCCGGGATGGCACCGCTCGTTCTGCCTGAAGCTGACCCGCTGGCGCGGAACCCGTGATGTTCCGGCCTTGATGCTGGCTTTGGACCGGGGCGGCAGCTGCAAAGGCGTTGTCTACAGACTTCCGGCAGAAGATCATTTCGGGCAACTCGGTCGGCTGATGCGACGGGAGATCGACGCCAACCCGCCTACCAACGTGCCGCGCTGGATCTGGGTCGAGACCAGCGACGGGCCGCTACGCGCCCTGGCATTCGTCGCGGCGCCCGACGGCAAGGCATATGCCGGGCGGCTGCCGCTCGATCAGGTGGCACAGACATTGGCGCGCGCAGCCGGACATTGGGGTTCGTCCGCCCAGTATCTGTTCCGCACCGTCAGCATGCTCGAGGAGAGCGGAATCCGCGACAGAAACTTGTGGCACGTCCAGGGTCTGGTCGCGCAGCACATCAAGGCTTCCATCGACGGCACGCAACGCAGCTGATCCGGGCGCTCTCGCACGTATGCTTGCCCCATTTATTTCATCTGAAAACCGGAACGGTCAGCGGCAGGCGCGGTAGCCGTTCTTGCGGTTCTTGATGTCGAAATGGAAATGGTTGCGGTGATCGTAATTGTAGCCGGGGCCGAGCACGGTGGTGAAATACTGGCAGCCGTCGGCGCGCACATTGTTGAGGAAGCCGCGTGTGCGGAAGGCGAACAGGCCGGGCTTGCGGACGTCGATGTCGTCGCCATTGTTGAGCTCGATGCTCATCACGTCGAGTGCATTGCCCTTGCCGTGTTCCGACAAAACACCTTCGCCGGCAATCCTGCGGCAGGAATAGCTCGAGCCCTGGTGGATGGTCCTGACGCCTGAAAAATAGCGCCAGCGGGCCGACGGGACGAGTTCGTTCCTGGTCCAGCCGGCAAAGGTGGCGGCCATGTCGCAGGTCAGCGTCGCGGCCGGCTTCATCTCGACGCTGCCGATGGCCGAGACCTTGACCGGATAGTCGATGCCGCACTGGCCTTCGTGGATCGGCGCAACGTCGGTGTAGATGACGCCGAGGCGCTTCAGTTCCTTGCGGCAATCGATCTCTGCGGCCGGCATCTGTTCGGCCGGCGACATCGGGTTGTCCAAGCGCGGATAGGCGGCCGTCAAATAGGGGTTGGACGGGACGAGGCGCTGCATGCCGGAATATTCCGGGCCGGAATCTTGGGGGCCGGAATCTTGGGGGCCGGAATCTTGCGGGTCGGAATTGGGCGGGACGGCAGCGGTCTGGCTGCCGACATCGACGGCCGGCTGCAGCGACAATACGCTGCCGGTGTTGCAGGCCGAGATCGCCGCAATGGCAAGCATGGCGGCAAGCCTGCCGGCCATGCGTGCGCGTCCTGTGTGCCGCGCAGCGGCAAGCGCAGCGCCAAATAGCCCGGCCATCGGAAGGGTCCCTGTCCCTGGATGACACAGACTCTAAACCTGAAGAGTAAAGGAAAAATCAGCGGCGCCGTTCACGCCTGCGGCCAAATTGCGGCGCCCACTGTCGGCGCCCGGCGTCATTGGCAAAACGTGCCGCCATTGCGGCGCGGTTCGAGGTCGAAGTGGAGATGCAGCGAATGATCGGCGTCGCTGCCCGGGCCAAGCACGGTCTTGAACGGCCCGCAGGCGGCCTTGCGCACTGCATCCAGGAATTCCGCGTCCTTCTGTGGCGGCGTTGGACCGACATCGATCTCTTTCCCGTCGGAAAGCGTGAAGCTGGCGATGTCGAGGGCGTTGCCGAAGGCGTGCTCCGACAGTTTGCCGCCGGCGTGGCGCGGCCGGCAGACGAAGGCGGAGGCCTGGCCGATCGATTTGATATCCGTGCCGAACTCGGCCTTTGCGGCAGGCTGGATGACCGAAGCAGCAAAGCGGGCGGCCGCTTCCGCCATCTGGCAATTGAGCTCGGTTTCGGGACCGATGGCGATGGATTTGCCGAGCGTTTTCAGCACGACCGGGTAAGGGATCGAGCAACCGACCGCCGTATCATGCTCGGGCTTGCGCTCCTCGAAATCGACGCCCATGGACTTCAGCCGCCTGCGGCAGGCCAATTCTTCGGCCGGCATTTCCTTCCCGGCAATGGCGGCCGAGCGAGGATCTGGAAGGATTTCTTGCTCCGTCTTTTTGTCTGCCTCGGCCGGGTTTGGTGGCGCGGCCGGTGGGCTTGCCGGCGGCTCAGCCTGCGCCGGCTTTTCAGGAGGCTGTGGTGCAATCGCCGGCGGCTCCGGCTGCTGGGTCTTGGGCTGGCCATTTTGGGGCTGCCCGTTTTGCGGCTGCTCGTTTTGGGGCGGCTCAGCCTCCGGGGCATCCGCCGGGCGCGGTTCGGGGACCGGGATGTCGGCTGGCGACGGCGGAGTGGCTTCCTGGTTGAACTGCGGAACCGGTGCAGTTTGCGGCAGTTCGGGCGCCTTGGCCAGAGCGGGTCCCGTCAGCGACGTAGCCGTAACGGCCAGCAGCAATCTACCCAATCTGAAAAAGCCAAACGCCGCCATTACTTCGCAACGGCCAGAATGCAGGGAAGTTGCCTTGGGCGAGGCGGGCCGGCGATCACAATCGGTAACCGCGCCGTCACGCGCCGATCGCTTCCAGGCCCTCCTCGAGCCAGTCCGCCAGCAGCGGCATGCCGAGCAGGTACTTTGCCGTGCGCTGGTTGGCGCGCTCGCGGGCGGCGGTCAGCGCGTCCGTCCATTCCGTCGCGTCATAGTCGCCGCGGCCGACCCAGGCCAACGCAATCAGTTCGGCCGCTTCGTCGACATTGAGGTCGTCGATCAGTTCGCGCAGTTCCTCCTCGGTGAGATTTTCGGAGCTTTCCTCGGCAAGGCCGTCGTGATGGTGGTTGTCGTGCGCGTTGCCGTCGAGCTCTACCTCGTGCTCGGCGCCGTCGGCATAGTCTTCGTTGACGGCGGCGCTGAGCGCCTTCGCCTTCAGGATGAACAGGCGCACGGTGTCGGGACCGATCGAAAGCTCCCAGTCTCGTTCAACGCGTTGCTGCACCGGCCGTCTCCCTGCTTCGTGCTCGGTCGGCCCGATGATAGCGGATTTGCAGCGCTCGTCACGTTCTCGCGTCGGCGTTAATCGTGAACCATGATTTCCGATGCCCTCTGTTCCCGGGATAAGATGGCCTTCCTGGGAGAGATCGCGGTTTTGAGATAGAATGGCATTTTCCGGGGACGAAACGGCTTCGGCCCGGCGTTAGTGTTGCATTGTCAGGTTCAAAGGAGAGTGTAATGCGCAGACGACTGCTGATTCAGGTCATGGCCATCGCCGCCCTACCGCTGTTTGTGGCGCCGGCGTTTTCGGCTGGTGAAGGCGGGGGAGGTGGCGGTGGCGGCCAGAGCCAGTGCAAGAAGGGGGAGGTCTGGGACAAGAAGCAGAAGAAATGTGTCTCGCCGAAGCAAGGCATGCTGGACGACGACAGCATCTATGATGCCGGTCGCGCGCTGGCGATGGATGGACGCTATGACGAGGCGATCGCCGTGCTCAGCCTCGCCGCCAACAAGCAGGATCCGCGCATCCTCAACTATCTTGGCTATTCGCACCGCCATTCCGGCCGTGTCACCGTCGGCCTCGGCTATTACGAGGAAGCGCTGCGCATCGACCCGAATTACACGCTGGTGCGCGAATATCTCGGCGAGGCGCACCTGCAGATCGGCGATCTTGCCGGCGCCCAGGAACAGCTCCGCGAGATCGAGAAGCGCACGGGCAAGGGGTCTCGCGAATACGGCATGCTGTCGGAGCAGATCGATCATTTCATGAGGAGCTGATCCTCCGGAACGCTCCTCATAACCGGCTGTGAGCGATCGCAGCCGGTTTTTTGCTGTGCTGCGCACGTTTGGCACAACCGGGATTTGGCATCACAGTACACACGATGCGATCTTGGAAACCCGCTTGACGTGGGGTCAGCCGCGCAATCGGTGGATGATTTTTCAAAAACCGACTTTTTGGACGTGAAAAACCCGCGAAGATTGCTATATCTTGCGAAATTGTGGTGAGACGGTTCCGTTAGCCCGAGGCTGCCGGACCGTTTTCTTTTTGTACCATCGACAAGGTCGCTCCCGATTGCGGGGGCGGCGGCAGGAAAGGTCAGGCATATGAACAAGGTCCCGATGACAGGCGAGGGGTTCGCGTCATTGAAGGAAGAACTCCGCTGGCGCCAGCAACAGGAGCGGCCGCGTATCATCGAGGCGATTTCCGAAGCGCGCTCGCATGGCGACCTCTCCGAAAATGCCGAATACCACGCGGCAAAAGAGGCGCAGAGCCTCAATGAGGGCCGGGTCAACGAGCTTGAGGATCTGATCGCGCGGGCCGAGGTGATCGACGTCACCAAGCTCAGCGGCGACAAGGTCAAGTTCGGCGCCACCGTGGTGCTGGTCGACGAGGATACCGAGGAGAAAAAGACCTACCAGATCGTCGGCGACCAGGAGGCTGACGTGAAGTCCGGCCGCATCTCGATCTCCTCGCCGATCGCGCGCGCCCTGATCGGCAAGGAAGTCGGCGACGCCATCGAGGTCAACGCACCGGGCGGCGCCCGGGGCTACGAGATCGTCCAGGTGCAATTTATCTAGGACCTTTTGATAATTCTACTCCGGCGGCCGACTAGCGCGGTTTTCTGCGCTTCCGGTGCTCGCGTACTTTAAGTACGCTCCGCTCCGGTTCTCGAAACCCACGCTATTCGACTCGCCAGAGGCGAATTCTGAAAAGGTCCTACGCCGCGCCTTGTGATTTAAGCGCCAGCAATCTCTCGGCTTCCGCCATCACCTCCGGCGGCGTGATGCTGCGGCCGGGTCTGGCCAGCAGCGTCGATGAGAATGGGCCGCGCGGGCCGGTCAGGCCGGGCTCGGTGGCGAGGAATACCGCCACCGTCGGCAGGCCGAAGGCGCTGGCGAGATGGGTCAGGCCGGTGTCGGCGCCGATCACCAGCGCTGAGCCGCCGATGACACCGGCGATCTCGGCAAGCGGCGACCTGGGAACCACCACGGTTTGCGAAACGGCGCCGGCGATCGCCTCGGCAACTGCCTTTTCCCGGTCGTTCGACCAGGTGGTGACCGGCGTCATCCCCTTATCCACCAGCAGGCGGGCGGTTTCGATCCAGTCCGCGACCGGCCATTTCTTGTCCTCGCGGCTGGTGCCGTGCAGCAGGAAGGCGGTCTTTTCGCCGACAAAAGTCGATCTTCCGGCTGGCGGCACGATGCCGGAGTCAAGCCGGGAAAAATCCGGCTCGTAGCCGAGCGCCAGCCCGAACAGCCGTCTCGTGCGCTCGATGGCATGCAGGTCGCGCGGCACGGCGTAGCGATGGCCATAAAACAGGCTCGCCGAAGGCTCGCGGGCGCTCGAGCGGTCGAACCCGGCGATCGGTCCTGCCGCCAGCCGCGCCACCAGCGCCGATTTCAACAAGCCTTGCGCATCGAGAACGAGGTCGTAGCGGCAATCGCGCAAGGCGCGGCGCAAGCCGACCACTTCCCGCCATGTGCCGGGCTCGAGCAGCTTCCTGCGCCAGCGCCGGATCGCCACGCTGTGGATGGTTTGGATGGCTGGATGCAGCGCCACGATGCCGGCAAAGGCCTCTTCCACGCACCAGTCGAACGATAGGCCGGGCCGGGCGCGGCGCGCATCCTCGATCGCGGGAAAGGTGTGGATGACGTCGCCCATCGACGACGTCTTGACGATCAGCACCTTCATGCGGCGGCCGGCATTTCCAGCAGCCGCTCCGCCGCTGCTACGACCCGTTCGACGTCCAGCGTCTTCAGGCAGTTGAGATGACCGAGCGGGCAGGTCTTCCTGTGGCACGGCGAACAGGACAGGCCGAGCCAGACCAGTTCGCGACGCTCTGCGAGCGGCGGCGTGTTCTGCGGCGAGGTCGAGCCGTAGACAGCGACGACGGGCGTGCCGACGGCGGCGGCGACATGCATCAGCCCGCTGTCGTTGGAGACGGCGAGCCTGGCCGCCGCGATCAGGTCGATGGCATCCTCCAGCCGCGTCTGGCCGGCAAGATCGACGGCGCCCGGCGCAAGCGCGGCGATTTCCGCCGTCACCCCAGCGTCGTTCTTCGATCCGAACAGCGCCACGCCAAACCCTTTCGCCATCATCTCGCGGGCAAGGCCGGCATAGTGTTCGCTCGGCCAGCGCTTGGCCGGGCCGAATTCGGCGCCGGGCATAAGTGCGACGAATTTCCTCGCCGTCAGCCCGAAACGGCCGAGCAGTGCCGCCTGGTTATCCTGATCGACGGCAAGCTTGGGAGCCCGGAAGGCGCCGCCCTGGGCAAGGCCGAAATAGGCCTGCGCGGTGCGCCGTTTCAGGCGATCGGGCAAGGGCACGATGTCGGTCAGCAGCCCGTAGCGCATCTCCTTGAGATGGCCGACGCGGCGCGGAATGCCGGCAAAGAACGGGATCAGCGCCGACTTCCAGCTGCCCGGCAGGATATAGGCCATGTCGTAGCGGCCGCGCAGCAGCCGGCCGAAGCGCCTGCGGATGCGGAATTCGAACGCGCCGGATTTCAGCGGCAGATCGATCTGCTGGCGTATTTCGGGCATGCGCTTGACCAGGGGGGCTGCCCAGGCCGGCGCCAGCACGTCGATGGCGGCGTTCGGATGAAGCTCCCTCAGCGCCTGGAACAGGCACTGCGCCATCACCATGTCGCCCACCCAGCGTGGGCCGATCACGAGGATCGTTGGGCTTTCAGCCATTCGACATAGTCTCTGACGCCGGTTTCCACTGTGCGGAACTGGCCATTGTAACCGGCTGCGCGCAAGCGGGACATATCAGCTTGCGTAAAGCTCTGGTAGCTGCCCTTGAGGTGGTCGGGAAACTCGATGAATTCGATCTGGCCTTGGCCGAGCGTATCGATCACCGTTTCGGCAATGGCGCGGAACGGCTGGGCCTTGCCGGTGCCGCAGTTGAAGATGCCGCTCGAGCCGCGTTTCCACAGCCACAGATTGACGTCGGCGACATCGCCGACATGGATGAAGTCGCGGCTCTGCTCGCCGGGCCCGAAACCATCATAGGCGCCGAACAGCTTGGGGTTTTCGCCGCGTTCGACCTGGTTGAACAAATGGAAGGCGACCGAGGCCATGGCGCCCTTATGCGCCTCGCGCGGTCCGTAGACGTTGAAATAACGCAGGCCCGCCACCGGCGAATGGTCGGTATCGAACACGGTGCGGCGGACATAGTCGTCGAACAGCTTTTTCGAATAGGCATAGACGTTGAGCGGCCGTTCGTATTGCGGATCCTCGCGGAACTCGGCGCCGCCGCCATAGACCGAAGCGGACGAGGCATAGAGGAAGGGTACGCGCAGGGCCAGGCAGGCGTGCAGCAAGTGCTTCGAATAGGTGTAGTTGACCTCCATCATGAACTTGCCGTTCCATTCGGTGGTGGTCGAGCAGGCACCCTGGTGGAAGACGGCCTCGATGCGGCCGAGGTCCCCGGCTTCCATCCGCGCCAGGAAATCGTCCTTGTCGAGATAATCGGCGATCTCGAGATCGGCGAGATTGGCGATCTTGTGGCCGTCGGTGAGGTCGTCGACGACGAGGATGTCGCTGAAACCGTCGGCGTTGAGCGCGGCGACGATGTTGGAACCGATCATGCCGGCGCCGCCCGTGACGATGATCATGAAAGCCTCTGGTACCTTGTGTCGGTTGTAGCCTTGTGGGATTCTGGCCTTATAGGGGAGCCGGGCCGGGCTGTCGACAAAGCAGGTGGCGGGCGGCAGGATGAGCGTCATAGTGGCGCCGCAAAGGTCTCGTTTCGGTCGGCCTGCCGGCCGACCGGCGACAGGAGCAAGGTAATGCCGTCAACCGAACTGCTTGTCGCCTTTTTCGCCACCACGGCGATCTTCGCCTATATCCCCGGTCCGGCGATGCTCTATGCCGCCGCGCAAACCATGGCGCGCGGCCGCTGGTCCGGCCTGATGGCGGCGCTCGGCATCCATCTCGGCGGCTATGTCCATGTCTTCGCCGCCGCTGTCGGCCTGTCGGTGCTTTTCCATGCCGTGCCGGTGCTTTACATGGCGGTCAAGCTGGTCGGTGCACTGTATCTGATCTGGCTCGGTGTTTCGCTGTTTCGCGCCAAGGCCCAAGGCGATGCGGTTTTGCCGGGAATTCAGCCGAAATCCGCCCGCCGCGCCTTTTTCGAGAGCGTTGCCGTCGAGGTGCTCAATCCCAAGACGGCGATTTTCTTCATGGCGTTCCTGCCGCAATTCATCGATGCCTCGGCAGGGTTTCCGGTCTGGCTGCAGTTCGTCGTGCTTGGAACGATCGTCAATTTGATGTTCTCGTCGGCCGACATTGTTTGCGTGATGCTGGCCGGCGCGGTGACCGCCAGGCTGCGGCGCTCGAGCCGGGCGCAACGACTGATGCGGCGCGCCGGCGGTGCGGTGCTCGTCGGGCTGGGCGTGCATGTCGCGTTGCAGAAAAGCTGACGCACCGTCGCGCTGCCGCGATCGGTCGAAGGCCTGCCGTTGCGTTGGCTGGAATTGCGGTATATCGGCATCGCCATGAACGGCCGGCCCTGCCAATCGAATTTCCCTGTCACTGAAATCGGCTCTCCCGCGCGTTGACATGATCAAGCTGCCTTCACCCGAACCTCTTCACCGCGCCATCTCGCGCTTCGGCAGCGCCACCGTGCTGGTGGTCGGCGATTTCATCCTCGACCGTTTCGTCAATGGCGTAATCGAGCGCATTTCGCCGGAAGCGCCGATCCCCGTGCTGCACGGGCGCGGCGAAACGCTGGCGATGGGTGGCGCCGGCAATGTCGTCGCCAATATCGTTTCGCTCGGCGCCGCCGCCATACCGGTCTCAGTGATCGGTGCTGACGAGGCCGGCAAGAACCTCATGCGCATGCTCGACGAGTTTGGCGTCGACACCGGCGGGCTGGCGCAGGATGCCGATCGCATGACGTCGTCGAAAAGCCGCTTCAGCGCGCTCAACCAGCAGGTGCTGCGTTTCGACGAAGAGGAAATCAAGCCGCTGGGCGATGCCGAGCGGGCGATGATGGTCGGGCATTTCCGCGACGCGCTGGCGCGCGCCGACATCGTCATCCTGTCCGACTATGGCAAGGGCGTGCTGCTCGACGGCGTCGCCGGCGAGCTGATCTCGATCTGTCGGGAAGCGGGCAAGCCGGTGCTGGTCGATCCGAAGGGCAGCGACTATGCGCGTTATGCCGGCGCGACGGCAATCACGCCCAACCGTAAGGAGCTCGGCGAGGCGGTCGGCCGCGCGGTGTTCGCCGACGACGAGATCGAGGCGGCGGCGCGCCAGCTGATTGCGGCGCACGGTTTCGATTTCGTCGTCGCGACGCGCAGCGAAAAGGGCATGAGCGTCATCGGTGCGGACGACGCCCGGCATATCGCCACGCAGGCGCGCGAAGTGTTCGACGTTTCAGGCGCCGGCGACACGGTGATCGCGACGTTTGCACTGGCGCTTGCTGCAGGGGCGGATCGCGTCATGGCCGGATCGATCGCCAACGCCGCCGGCGGCGTTGTCGTCGGCAAGCGCGGCACGGCGCGGCTGACGATCGAGGAACTCACCGGCGCGCTGTTTCGCTCGCATGGTCCGGTTGCCCACATGGATGCCATCCTCGATGCCGCCGCCGCCGCGCGGCTGGTGGCGGGCTGGAAGGACGAGGGCTTGAGCGTGGGCTTCACCAATGGCTGTTTCGATATCCTGCATGCCGGCCATGTCAGTCTGTTGCACGCGGCGCGCAGCCTGTGCGACCGGCTGGTGCTCGGCCTCAACAGCGATGCCTCGGTGCGCCGGCTGAAAGGGCCGGGGCGCCCGGTCAACGACCAGCATGACCGGGCCTGCGTGCTGGCAGCACTTGCCTCCGTCGACGCCGTCGTCATCTTCGAGGAGGATACGCCGCTTTCGCTGATCGAGGCGCTGAGCCCCGACATACTAGTCAAGGGCGCCGACTATACGGTCGATCAGGTGGTTGGCGCCGATGTCGTGCAGAAGGCCGGCGGGCGCGTCGTGCTGGTCGATCTCGTTGCCGGCAAGAGCACGACCGGCACCATCGGCAGATTGCGCGCCGGGAACTGAGGATTTCATGTCCGAACTGAACGATTACCTGGCCCGCTCGGCGGCCGCGATTTTGGCGATGGTCGAGCGCGACCTGACCAGCGAGATGGAGCGGGCGGTCAGCGCCGTCGTCGCCGCGCTTTCGCAGGGCAAGGCGTTGCTGATCGCCGGTAATGGCGGCTCGGCCAGCGATGCCATCCACATTGCCGGCGAGCTGGTCGGCCGCTTCCTCAGGGAGCGCAAGGCCTACAACGTCATCGCGCTGCCCGCCAATGCGGCGGTGCTGACAGCCTGGGGGAACGACTACGGCTTCGACACGGTGTTTGCGCGCCAGGTCGAGGCGCATGGCTCGGCGGGCGCCGTGCTGCTCGCCATCTCGACCAGCGGCAATTCGCCAAGCATTCTCGCCGCCGCCCAGCAGGCGCGCATGATGGGCATGACGGTCATCAGCCTGACCGGCGACACCGGCGGCAAGCTGAAGCCGCTATCCGACATCCTGCTCAACGTACCCTCGACCTCGACGCCGATCATCCAGCAGGGGCATTTGTGCCTCTACCACCATCTCTGCGAAATGGTCGAAACGCGCCTCTGCGACGCGGGGTGATTGGGTATTCGATTAGGCGCCAGCGCTGAAGCTGCCGATCTCCCCCCTTGTGGGGGAGATGCCCGGCAGGGCAGAGGGGGGCGCTGTCCCGCCGACCTGTCGATGGATTTTCAATCATGCCCTCAGACATGTTATCGGCTGGTCGCAGGTGAACGAGGTTGGCGTTCCTTCACGCCCCCCTCTGTCCTGCCGGACATCTCCCCCACGAGGGGGGAGATTGGATGTAGCCTCGGTTTTCGCCAATCTTCAACGCTGAAGACAATTTTGTTCTTGCTTTGTGCCGGCAGCTATGCTACTAATTTGGGTATGGTGATGATTTCCACCAACGACCCGCCCGCCGAGGCGGGTTTTTTGTTTCCGGGTTTTTGTTTCGCAGGCGCTTTGCCTGGTCTCTCAAGCTGAAAGTGCCACCAGCCCTTTGTCCTTGACCCGGCGGATGGTCAGCGCGGTTCGCACCGTATCGACCGAGGCGCTTGGGTCAGAGCACAATTAGTTGGCTTCTGCCAATGTCGCGAAGTTTAGGATTTTTGCGTCATCCAGCGGCGAAAAAGCCGGCCATCTATGATGAGCAGGCTTGCAATGATCGATGTCATCCCCGCGAACTCGAACGGCTCCAGCCTTTCCCCGAGAAACACTGTGCCAAGCAGGATCGCGCTGGCAGGCACCAGAAGCGTCACGAGGGAAGCGTTTGTCGCTCCGGCCGAGGCGATCAGGTTGAAATAGAGGATGAATGCCAGCGCCGTCGTGAAGACCGCAAGAACAGCCACTGCCGCCCATATGGGGACGCTTGACGTCACGATCGCCGCCGGACTGTAGAGAAGGAAAACGATCGGTAACATGACTATGGTGGAGGCAGTGAGTTGGCCGGTCGCCACCACCGATGGCTTCATGTTCTTGAATCGCTTGGCGTAGACGACGCCGAAGCCGTATGAGATGGCCGCCCCGATCACGGCGAGCTTCGCCCAGGCAGGGCCACCAAGATTGGACAGCAGCCCGGGGCCGATCATGATGGCGGCTCCGGCGATTCCGAGCCCCACTCCCGCCAGCTTGGTCGCCGACAATTTCTCATCCGCCGTCAGCAGGTTTGCAACGAGGATCGTCCACAGAGGTGTTGTTGCATAGAAGATAGAGGCAAGACCCGCACCAATCTCGGTTTGTCCTGTGAAGATCAGGGAGAACGGAATCACGTTGTTGAGCAAAGCCAGGCACAGGAAGGGGCCGGGCCTCGCCAGTGCGGGAGCGAAAGAAATGCCGCGCGTCCTCAGCCATAAATGCAGGACGAAGGCGGCGATCGACACCCGATAAAGGACAAGGGCCAGTGGCGGAATCTCGGCTACCGCGATGCGCGCGAAGAAGAAGGTGCCGCCCCACAGAAAACCCAGAAGCAGCAACTGCCCCCAGTCGCTTGCCGACATTGAGCGTGTCGGTGCTGTCGTGCTCAACGCTTCGCCTGTCTAATTTCGGAGTGTAAGTGCAGACGATAATACGAATTAAACTGGCGATTATATTGGAAGTTTTGCCTAAATCGACCAGATTTATTAGAATATTAATATTGGAATTAATATTCTAAAGTGTTTTAGAATTCCTATTGTCGAATATCAAAGCTTCCGTTGCTGCGGTCCCGATCAGGCGTTGAACGCCACTAGCCCTTCATCCTTGACCCGGCGGATGGTCAGCGCGGTTCGCACCGTATCGACATTGGCTGCCGAGGCCAGTTCCTCGATGACAAAGGTCTGGAAGGTGCCGAGGTCGCTCGCCACGCAATGCAGCAGGAAGTCGGACTCGCCCGACACCATCCAGGCATCGCGCACGATCGGCCAGCCGCGGGTGCGCTCGGCGAAGGTCTTGAGCTCGGCGTCGGCCTGGTGATGCAGGCCGATCAGGCAGAAGGCGACGACGTCGAGGCCGAGCGCCGGCGCGTTGAGCAGAGCGCGGTAGCCGCGGATGATGCCGGCCTCTTCCAGCCGCCGGACCCGGCGCAGGCACGGCGGCGCCGAAATGCCGACCCGGCTCGACAGCTCGACATTGGTCATGCGCCCGTCCTGCTGAAGCTCGCGCAGGATCTTCCAGTCGATGGCATCGAGATCGGCCTTGATCGGCATGGTGGCTTCCGTGCGGCTTCCATGGTGACGCGAAAGAATCTTTCGCGACTTTGTAGTTAAACGACTTTGCTGTCTATTCCATCCGCTGGATCGAGGATTTTCGCATCATCTTGCTGCGGGTTGCTTGTCGCCGTCGCCGGCGCTGAAGCTTTCCGGGGACGAACGGCAACTTGCCTTGCTGGCGTCGCAGGCAACACTTACATTACGCGCAACAATCGACGAGAGTTCATGCCACAATCCATGGCTGCTCCCCCGCAGAGGCTTTTCATGATCACCAAGCACGCGCCTGTTCTCATCATCGGCTCCGGCCCTGCCGGCTATACGGCGGCGATCTATGCCGCCCGCGCCATGCTCAAGCCAATGCTGGTCGCCGGCCTGCAGCAGGGCGGGCAACTGATGATCACCACCGATGTCGAAAACTATCCGGGCTTCGCCGACCCGATCCAGGGCCCATGGCTGATGAGCGAAATGCTCAAGCAGGCCGAGCATGTCGGCACCGACATCGTCAACGACATCATCACCGAGGTCGACCTCAATGTGCGGCCGTTCCGCGCCAAGGGCGATTCCGGTACGACCTATACCGCCGACGCGCTGATCATCGCCACCGGCGCGCAGGCGAAGTGGCTGGGCATCCCGAGCGAACACACCTTCATGGGCTTTGGCGTCTCGGCCTGCGCCACCTGCGACGGCTTCTTCTATCGCGGCAAGGATGTCGCGGTGATCGGCGGCGGCAATTCGGCGGTGGAGGAAGCGCTCTATCTCTCCAACCTGGCCAAGAGCGTCACCGTCATCCACAGGCGCAGCGATTTCCGCGCCGAGCGCATCCTGCGCGAGCGGCTGCTGCAGAAGGACAATGTCCGCGTCATCTGGGATACGGTCGTCGACGAGATCACTGGCCGGCCCGGCAAGGCGCCGATGCCGCCTTCGGTCGAAGGGCTGAAGCTGCGCAATGTGGTGACCGGGCAGGAGATGCATCTCGTGGTCGACGGCGTGTTTGTGGCGATCGGCCACGCACCGGCGGTCGAGCTGTTTGCCGGCAAGCTGAAGCAGAAGCCGAACGGTTATCTGTGGACGGCACCGGATTCGACCCGCACCGACATGCCGGGCGTGTTCGCCGCCGGCGACGTGACCGACGATATCTACCGCCAGGCGGTGACGGCGGCCGGGCTTGGCTGCATGGCCGCGCTCGAGGCGGAAAAATATCTGGCGGGGATCGAGGTTCACCGCGAAGCGGCGGAGTGATTGTTGAATAAGCGGCTGAGAAAAGCCGCGCAAAAGCCTGATTTTTCATTCAGACGCCAAAACAGGCGGACGCCAGAAAACAGGACGAGGGGAAATCATGGCGTTGGATTGGGACAAGCTACGCGTGTTTCACGCCGCAGCAGAAGCGGGGTCGTTCACCCATGCCGCGGAAACACTGCATTTGTCGCAATCGGCGATCTCGCGGCAGGTCAGCGCGCTCGAGCATGACGTCGGCGTGCCGCTGTTCAATCGCCACGCCCGCGGCCTGGTTCTGACCGAACAGGGCGAGATGCTGTTCCGCACGGCGCACGACGTGCTGATGAAGCTCGAAACCATCAAGTCGCGGCTGACCGAGACCAAGGACCGGCCCTCCGGCGTGCTCAGGGTGACGACCACGGTCGGCCTCGGCGCCGGCTGGCTGACCGAGCGCGTGCAGGAATTCATCGAGCTCTATCCCGAGGTCAGCCTGCAGCTTATCCTCGCCAATGAGGAGCTCGACCTCACAATGCGCCAGGCCGATTGCGCCATCCGGCTGCGCCAGCCGCAGCAGCCCGACCTCATCCAGCGCCGCCTGTTCACCGTGCATTTCCATCTCTACGCGGCGCCCTCCTATGTGAACAAATACGGCAAGCCGAATTCGATCGCCGAGCTGAAGGCCCATCGCATCGTCACCTTCGGCGTGCCGGTGCCGGCGCATTTGTCGGAACTGAACTGGCTGGAAACGGTCGGCGATTTCGAAGGCGGGCAAAGGGTGCCGACGCTGCAGATCAATGACATCCTGTCGATCAAACGGGCGGTGCAGGGCGGCGCCGGCATCGCCATGCTGCCGGATTACGTGGTCAGCAAGGATTCCGGGCTGGTGCAGTTGCTGCCCGAGACCGAGGTGCCGTCCTTCGACACCTATTTCGCCTATCCCGACGCGATGAAGAACCAGGCGAAGCTGCATGTCTTCCGCGATTTCATCATCGCCAAGGCGCGCAGCTGGTCGTTTTAGTTTCTAGTGCAGCTCGTCGACTTTTCCGAGCAGCGCCGGCGATTGGCGAAAGCTTCGGTGAAAGCGTCATTCTCCCCGTATAGTGACGGGGAGAAGGGGGCCGTATCGCCGGTTTCGCTAATTGTCGGCGTCCAGAAATTACCCGCGCCAAGGCGTCAGGCGGGGCAGCCAACCGGGCACGGCGCAGCGGTAGGCTTCGTATTCGGCGCCGTAGCGGCGGGCAAGCGTCGGTTCCTCATATAGTTTCACGAAGGAGATCATGGCGGCCGCGGCGATGACTAGATAGGCGGCGACCGCCCAGCTCGAAAACAGCAGTGCCTGGCCGAGGATGATCGACAGCACAGCGACATACATCGGGTTGCGCACATGGCGGTAGATGCCGCCGACCACCAGCCTTTCGGTCGGCGCGACCGGGGCTGGCGTACCCAGGCCCTCCAGGGCAAAACGGGCAAAGGCGTGCAGCAGTATGGCTGTGCCGGCGATAACCAGCAGCCAGCCCACAAGAACGAAACCGGGCAGTCTCGACCAGGGCAGGCGATAGCGGTCGGTCAGCAGCCAAGGCAGCAGTCCGGCGACCACGCCGGGCGCTACAGCAAGGAAGATGACGCTGCCGGCGATCGCCGAAGCGGGCCGCATGGAGGTCTCCTTACCTAGAGCCTGTTCCATCCCGATGAAATCGGGATGGGCTCTATCTTCCTGTTCGACCGGGATCATGCTCTAAGGCGCGCCCTTGAACGGTTTCCTGCAACGCTCCTCAGGTCTTGTTCTTATTCATGCATCACAAACCGCTGCACCCTCGGGTCAAGTCCGAGGCGGGATTTTAGGCAACATGCACCAGCAAGGTCTGGCTGCCGAAAAAACAAACGCGTGCTGCACGATTCCACGTCATCCTGTGTTTTTCGACTTTCGGAGCAAGAATCGCTGCTGATTCGCGGCTGCAGATCGATTTTTGCCTTGCCGCACGCCGCATTTCAGCGATTCAACTGGTCCTATTGCGCTTCGGGACGGATTAGACCACAGCCGGCGCCTTTTTGCATGTGTGTGTTGCAAAATAGATGCTTGTTTCTTGGGCATGAAGAGCACATATATAGATCATCTCCTGAGCGCGTTCTCCTCCCATTAGCGCTCTCGAGTGTTCCCCTCTGGAGGTTAGCCTTAACAGGCACTTCCAATCAAACTCAGCCGGGTCTTCATTGATCCGGCTTTTTTGTTGCCCGAAACCAACACATCGCCAGAAAATTGGCCGGAACGGTCGCGTAACAGTGACATGTAACCTCGGGTAACATGCCGCGGGCGCGCCAAATCGATTAAGCAGAACATAGGACGCGGTGTGGCTCGTCCGGGGGATGGGGGCATCACTCGGACGACCGGGCTCAGGCAGCTACCGCGTCCGAACCTTCTTCCGCCGCCACGCATCGGCGGCAAGCATGCGGCGGACCTGCCGTTTCGCCTCCCACTAACACGGTCCGCAACCAAACGGCGCCCGTATGATCCGGGCGCCGTTTCCTTGTGTGCTTCCTTGTGTTCTGGCCGCAAGCTGCCGTTTCAGGCGGCCTTGCCGTTGGCGTTCAGCGCTTCGTCGGCCAGCCGGCCGGTGAGTTCGGCCATGTGGTCGAAGACGGCCCGGTAGCTGGCGACACCCGCAGTGGCCGAGCGCAGCTCGATGATGAGGTCGCCGATCTCGGCCTGCGGCATGGTCGCCTCGACAACGTCCCATCCCGGCCAATCAGGCCGCGCGTCGTAGCCGAGGATCTGGCCGCGCCGCTGCGGGATCAGCGCGATGATCTTGGACGTCGCATCCGACGGCGTGACGATCTCGACCTTCATCACCGGTTCGAGCAGCACCGGCGAGCACGCGGCCATGCCTTCCTTCATCGCCAGCTTCGCCGCCATCTGGAAGGCCATATCGGAGGAATCGACCGCATGGTAGGAGCCGTCGGAAAGGTTGACGGCAACATCGACGACCGGGAAGCCGAGCGGCCCGGATTTCAGGTAATCGCGCACGCCGGTCTCGACCGACTGGATGTAGGTCTTCGGCACGACGCCGCCGGTGATCGTATCGGTGAACTGGAAGCCTGACCCGCGCGGCAGCGGTTTGATCTCGATCACCACGTCGCCGAACTGGCCGTGGCCACCCGATTGCTTCTTGTGGCGGCCGCGCTGCTGCGTCGCTTTGCGGATCGTCTCGCGGTAGGGCACGGCCGGCACATGGCCTTCGACCGGGATCTGGTTCTTGCCTTCCAGCCGCTCGCGCACGACGCGCAGATGCATCTCGCCATGGCCGGACAGCACGGTTTCGGCCGAATCCTGGTTGTGATGCAGGTTGAGCGAGGGATCTTCCTCGGCCAGGCGCTGGATGGCCGCCGACATCTTGACCTCGTCCTTGCGCTCTTTCGGCCGCAGCGCGAAGGCGAAGACCGGTTGCGGCGGCGCCAGCGTGACCAGCGGCTTGATGCCGCCCTTGGTCGAGCTCAGCGTCTGGCCGGTCCTGACGGCGTCGAGCTTGCCGAGCGCGACCGTGTCGCCGGCCTTGGCCGAAGTCAGCTTGATCTGGTCCTTGCCGAGCATCTTGTAGATGCCGGAGACCTTTGCCGTTTCGCCATTGGAAAGGAACAGCTCGGCGGCGTCGGCGACCTGGCCGGACAGGATGCGCGACACCGATAGCTTGCCGCCATGCGCGGTGTGGACGGTCTTCATCACCTGGACCATGGTGGCGTTGCCATCGGGCGCGCCGAGACGCTGGCGCGTCGCCTCGATGTCGGGTGCGTCGTGACGGATTGTCTTCAACAGGCGCAGCACGCCATTGCCCTTCTCGGCGGTGCCGATCAGCACCGGCGTCACTATGCCGTCGCGCAGGTCGGCGGCAAGATCGTCGAAGATGGCATCCTTTGGCGGTTCGATCTCGTCCAGCAATTGCTCCATCAGCCGGTCGTCATGGTCGGCGAGCGTCTCCAGCATGGAAAAGCGCGCCTCGAGCTCGCGCGCCTTGTCGTCGCTCGGGATCTGCGCGACCTCGCTCTCGGCATATTCGCGGTAGATGTAGGCTCGCTCCAGAGCAAGATCGATCGAGCCGATGACGACGCCGTCCTTGCGCAGCGGGATCTGGCGCAGCAGCAGAGGCACCGAGCTTGCAGGCTGGAGCATCTTCAGCGTGTCGCGCACGCCTGCTATCGCCTTGTCGACCTTGTTCAGGAACAGGATGCGCGGCACGCCGAGATCATCGAGCTTGCGCATGATCAGCTGCAGGGCAGGAATCTTCTTCTCGTCGGCTTCGGCGACGACCACGGCGACGTCGCAGGCGGCCAGCACCGGCTCGGCTTCGAAGGAGAATTCGATGGAACCGGGACAATCGACGAAGGTGAACGGCTCGCCCATGAATTCGGTGGTAGCGAAGGTCGCCTCGACGCTCATCGCATGGGCACGCGCCTCGGGCGAATGATCGGAAACGGTATTTCCCGACGAAACGGGATTTTGGCGGGGAATGGCGCCTGTACGGGCGAGTATGGCTTCGAGAAGTGTCGTCTTACCGCTTGCGAAGGGACCGACTATGGCAATGCATTTCGGTCCCGTGCGTCGTCCTCCGGCGCGAGTACCCATGGCTGACCTCCACTCAGGCGTTTCCCTGTGAGCGGCGGCCGGCCTGTCGGCCGTCGCGGGCGAGGCTTTTTTCAATTTGCCACCTACCCAAAGGGCATCGTCCCACGGGCAGGCCGGGAGGGCAAGGGATTTGAAGTTGAAGGGATTTGAAGTTGACGTTCGGGTTCAGCCGGTGCCGGCTAGGCGCGACGCCAGCGGGGTTGCGTCCACGCGCTGCACTGCCACCGTCTCGGCAAAGCGCGCGAGCAGCGGATTGAACAGGTCCGCACGTTCCCAGAAAGGCGCATGCCCGGCGCCGGGGACGATTTGGCAATGCTCCCACAGCGAGCCGTAGGCGAGCGTCTCAAAATAGCCGAGCCGGACGAACGGATCGTTCTCGCCATTGACGATGGCGACCGGAAATGCGGCTTGCTCGACCACCTGTCGCTGGTCGGCGCCCTTGCCGGTGAGCATGCCGCGCGTCACCGCGGCGCGCAGCCGGCCGTCGGTGCGCAGGATGGTTTTGCGGAAGGACGGGTCGGCGGTGTCGCCGAAGCAGAGCGTTTCGAAGCGCTCGGCATCGCGTTCGGAATACGTCTTTTTGGACGCCAGCAGCATGTCCCAATGCGCATGGAAGCCGCGCAGCATGCCGAAAGGGCCCTTGGATACCGGCGGCGCGCCGGTTAGCATCAGCCCGCCGACGGCGCGGTGGAAACTCGCGAGCTCGATTGCCACGTGCCCGCCAAGCGACCAGCCGAAGACGACGGCGCGGCCGATCCCCAAGGCATCGACGAGTTGAGCCGCCGACTGGGCAAGGCCGGCGATGGTGTAGTCCGTCGCCGGATCGCGGGCGTCAGACGATTCGCCATGGCCGGGCAGGTCGAAAGCAATCAATCGATGGGCAGCGGCCAACGGGCTGTCGAACTGGCGGGCGAATACGGCGCGCGAACTGCCCGAGCCGTGGATCAGGACAAGCGGGATGCCTGGTCCCGACGACTGGCTGAGGCGCAAATCCGCTTGCGGCGTGCGGATCGTGCGGTGGGAAACGGCCATAGCTGGTTGGACCTTCGGATTGTCTCGAGGTCAACATCGCATGCCGAGGTCACCATGTTGTTTAGAACGGTGGTTAAGAAATGATTTCTCGGTTTCTGCCGAGTATGATGCAGCGAATCCACCACAGCTAACCCCGGGACCCTGATGATGGAATCCACACTCGACCTTCTCCTCTCGATCAGCAGCATCGCCACGCTCGGCCAATATGCCTGGTCGATGCGCGCGCATTTCCAGTCATCGAGCATGTCTCAAGGCGCCATGATCATTTCGGCCGTCGTGGTCGGCACGGCGCTGTTCTTTCTTGCACTGCTGTGGATCGAGCGGCAGCCGGTTGCAGCGAAGATCGTCGGGCTCGCCATCGAACTGGCAAGCTCGGCGCTTTTCTGGTGGGCGATCTCGGTCTCACGCAAGGCGCGGCTGCGTTTCGCGTTCGATCCTGACAATCCCGACAGCCTGGTGACCGAAGGCCCTTATCTCCATGTCCGCCATCCGTTCTACACGTCCTACATCATCTTCTGGATCGGATGGGGCATCGCGACCTGGTCGGTGTGGGCGGTGGTGCCGGTCGCCGGCATCGTTACGATCTATGTGATCGCGGCCTTGGACGAAGAGCGAAAATTTTCGCGGACAAGGCTGGCCGATGCCTACAACGCCTACCGCACGCGCACCGGCCTGTTCTGGCCTCGCCTTGCCCGTAGCCGGGCAGGACATGCAGCCGGCATCGGACGAAAGTGGTAGGGTCTAAGTCCGCACACCGAGGAATCAAATCGAGGATTGCGACGATGAAGATCATTGCCTGCGGCAGCGTGCCGACGATCGTTGCGCCGGAGACATATTTCACCGGCCGGGTTTTGCAGACGCCGATCATCGAGAAAGAGGCGCCGGCGCGGCTCAGGGCCACGCTGGTCAGCTTCGAGCCCGGCGCCCGCACCCACTGGCACACGCATCCGCTCGGCCAGACGCTCTATGTCACGTCCGGTGCCGGCCTCGCGCAAAGCTGGGGCGGGCCGATCCAGGAGATCAGGGCCGGCGACGTCGTCTCCTTTGCGGCCGGCGAAAAGCACTGGCACGGCGCCGCGGCCAAATCGGCGATGACCCACATCGCCATGCAGGAGGCGCTCGACGGCTTGCATGTCGACTGGCTGGAGAAGGTCAGCGACGAGCAGTATGGCGGCTGAAACGTCTCAGGCCAGCGAGGCAGTAAAGCGCTGGATGCGCGTGCAGGCCTCTTCGAGCAGTGTCTCCGATGTGGCGTAGGAGATGCGGAAGTTCGGGCCGAGGCCAAAGGCCGAGCCGAAAACAACCGCCACGCCCTCGGCCTCGAGCAGTTCCGAGCAGAAGGTTTCGTCGCTGTCGATCACCTTGCCGCTCTTGGTCTTCTTGCCGATCAGCTGGGCACAGGAGGGATAGACGTAGAAAGCACCCTCCGGCGACGGGCAGGTGATGCCGCGCGCCTGGTTGAGCATCGAGACGACGAGATCGCGCCGGCCCTGGAAGATCGCCTTGTTCTTCGGGATGAAATCCTGCGGCCCGTTCAGCGCTTCGACCGCCGCCCATTGGGCGATGGTGCAGGCGCCGGAGGTCTGCTGGCCCTGGATCATGTCCATCGCCTTGATCAGCGGCACCGGGCCTGCCGCATAGCCGATGCGCCAGCCGGTCATGGCATAGGCCTTCGACACGCCGTTCATGGTCAGCGTGCGCTCATAAAGCTTAGGCTCGACCTCGGCGATCGTCTTGAAGACGAAGTCGCCATAGGTCAGATGCTCGTACATGTCGTCGGTCAGCACCCAGACATGCGGGTGCTTCAACAGCACGTCGGCCAGGCTCTTGAGCTCCGCTTCGGTATAGGCGGCGCCCGAGGGGTTGGACGGCGAGTTCATCAACAGCCATTTGGTGCGCGGCGTGATCGCCTTCTCCAGCACGGCCGCCGTCAGCTTGAAGCCGTTGTCGATCGAGGTCTCGACAAAGGCCGAGGTGCCGCCGCAGATCGCTACCATTTCGGGATAGCTCACCCAATAGGGCCGCGGGATGATCACCTCGTCGCCGGGGTTCAGTGTCGCCATGAAGGCGTTGAACAGGATCTGCTTGCCGCCGGTGCCGACGATGGTCTGCTCCGTTCGGTAGTCGAGATTGTTCTCACGCTTGAACTTTTTCGCGATTGCTTCGCGCAGCGGCACGATGCCGGAGACCGGCGGATATTTCGTCTCGCCGCGGCGGATCGCCTCGATTGCGGCGTTCTTGATGTTGTCGGGGGTGTCGAAGTCCGGTTCGCCGGCGCCCAGCCCGATCACGTCCCGGCCGGCGTTTTTCAGCTCGCGCGCTTTCTGCGTCACCGCGATGGTCGCGGAAGGCTTTACGCGGGAAAGGGCGTCGGCAAGAAAGGCCATGAGAGATATCTCCAGAAAGCACCGGCGCGGCGAAGGCGCCGCGGCGCCTCTCATGTCGCATCATCTGGTCAAGCGCAAGCCCCGGCGCAAGCCCAGCGCAGGCATTGTCGAATGAGCCAACGCGCAATGCTGGCAACAATAAATTCATCAACGATCGGTAAAAGCTTGAACGGCAGGACCGTGGCCGGTCTGCCAGTCTCGTACAGCGAGGAACCGTGACGCGCAGCATCGAGCTTGCCCATATCATCCGCCATGATGACGGCACCGCCAGCGGTGTCTGGGGGCTCTATACGCTGCAAAGCGCTTTCCAGCCGATCTTCGCCTTCAACAAGGGCAAGCTTTCCGTCGTCGCCTTCGAAGGGCTGATCCGGCCGTTCCGCGACGGCGAGCCGCAGCAGCCGATGAGTTTCTTCAACAGCTGTCCGGCGGTCGACCGCCTGCATATCGAGGCGCTGACACGGACGCTGCACCTTCTGAACGCCGGCGCCTGCCTGCCGCGAGACGCCTCCATCTTCATCAATTTCGATCCGTCGGTGTTCACCGATCGCGGCATCGCCGACAAGGCGCTGCGCGACATGCGGCTGGTGCTGCACGAGGCCGACATCGATCCGCGCCGCGTCGTCTGCGAGGTCACCGAGCAGAAATCGGCGTCGCAGGAAACGCTCTACAATTTCGTCGAGGCGCTCAGGGGCAACGGTTTGCGCATTGCCGTCGACGATTACGGCGCCGACGAATCCGACATCAATCGCATCAAGGAACTCAGGCCGGACATCGTCAAGTTCGATGCCGACTGGATCATGACGCTGATGGAATCCGGTGCCGGCTTCGCCTTGCTGACCGCCATGGTGACCAGCTTCGAAGAGCAAGGCATCCGTACGGTGTTCGAGGGCATCGAGACGGGCTGGCAGCTCGAGCTTGCCGAAAAGTCGGGCGCCTCGATGGTGCAGGGCTACGTGCTGGCACGCCCTGAGCTCGCGCCGACCAGCTTCCGCGTCTTCGACACGAGCGGGCAGGCGGCCGCGGTGTCGGCCGATGCGGAGAAGGTGCCTGCGGCGGTTCCGCCATCGCGACGGCCGATGCGGCCCTTTGGCCGCAGGGTGGCATCGTGACCGGGCAAGCCGATATGCGGCGCAAGGTCGGCGAAGCGATCTTTGCCGACGAGGTCGGCATCGAATATGGCGTCTACGGCGCATTCCGGCTGAGGAGCGCCTACCAGCCGGTCTTCGCGCCGCGCGGCAGATTTCTCGCCGCCGTCGCGGTCGAGGGACTGATCGAGCCGCATCGTGCAGGCAGGCCGGTGGCGCCGCAAATGTTCTTCGAAGGCCTGCCGGCAGCGGATCGGCTATTTGTCGAAACCATATGTCGGGTGCTGCATTTGCGCAACTTCCGCAACATCGGCGTCGACGGGCTCGACCTGTTCTTCAACTACAATCCGCTGATCAACGATGACCCCGCACGGGCGCTGGCCGAAATCAGGCTGATGACCAGGCATCTGGCGGATTTCGGCCTGCATCCCGGCATGCTGGTCTGCGAGATCACCGAGCAGGCTGCCGGCGACAAGGTGCTTGTCAGCCTGGCGCGCGAGATGCGGCGCGACGGCGTCCGTATCGCCATCGACGATTTCGGCACCGGGCATTCGACGGAAGAAAGGGTCGCGCTGGTGCAGCCCGACATCGTCAAGATCGACGGCACCTGGTTCGCCGAATTCTGCCGCCATGCCGCCGCCGAGCGGTTTTTCCGGCCGTTGGTTTCGACGCTGCACGACCGTGGCGCCAAGGTGCTGGTCGAAGGCATCGAGAACGCCACGCATCTGCGCGTCGCGCTGGATGGCGGCGTCGACCTGCTGCAGGGCTTTTATCTTGCCCGGCCGGCGCTGGCCGGTACGATGTTCGATGAGGAGCCGCTGTCGAGCGACAGACTGCTTGGCAGGGATAGCAACGTCATCCCTTTGTTCGGCTAGGATATGTCGAGATTCAAGTGATGCCGGCCTGCGAACGGCGGTTTCCTGCGCTTCCGGTGCTCACGTACCCAAAGTACGCTCCGCTCCGGTTCTCGGAACCCACCAGTCTGGTCGCTTCGCGCCCGTCTTCGACTCCGGCTCGGCCTGACTTGAATCTCGATATATCCTGAAATGCATCAGCGGCGCTGATGGTTACGCCAAAACAAATCACTGGATGAAGCCGCCGCTGCCGCGATAGAGGCTGGATCAAGCCCGGAGACGGGTGGTTGCGAGCAAGGGGGAGCACCGATGATACTCTATGGAATGATCGACAGCGGCAATTGCTACAAGCCGCGCCTGTTGATGGCCAAGCTCGGCATCGCTTTCACCAATGTCGAGGTCAGCTCGCATGCCGGCGACACGCGCAAGCCCGACTATGTCGCGAAAAACCCGAACGCCATGGTGCCGCTGCTCGAACTCGACGACGGCCGCCGGCTGGCCGAATCCAATGCCATCCTGCTCTACCTCGCCGAAGGCACGCGGTTCCTGCCGGCGGACAGATACGAACGCGCGCTGGCCTATCAGTGGCTGTTCTTCGAGCAATACAGCCACGAGCCTTATATCGCCGTGCGCAGAGCGCTGCTGACCTTCCCTGAAAGAGCCAAGGACGCGACGCCCGAGCGGCTGGCGCTGACGCTGGAGCACGGCAACAAGGCGCTCGGCGTCATGGACAAGCACCTGGCCGGGAGCAGCTTCTTCGCCGGCAATGCGCTCAGCGTCGCCGACATTGCGCTCTATGCCTATACGCATACGGCCGAGACGGGCGGCTTTCAGCTCGACGCCTATCCGGCGGTCGCTGCCTGGCTGCAACGGGTCGAGGCCGACCCGGGGCATGTGCCGCTGGAGTGGTTGCCTTAGTTCTGTGCTCACGCTTGTCGCCGCTTCGCGGCTCGCTCCGGACGTCGCGCTTGTGGCTTTCGGCCCGTGGCGTGAATGGTCGCGCGGCTATTTCAGCAGGCGATCATATTCGGAATGGGTGCCTATCCAGAACCAGACCACGTCATCGTGGTCGCGAACAGCTACGGCGCGGTAATTGACATCAACCCGCGCCGACCAACAGCGCCCGACCTGTTTGAAAAGCAACGACGGGTGGAACGGCCCAGAATTCAGTTTGGCGAAACGTCTGTTCGCCTTTGCTTTGATCAACGAGGGCAGTTTTGCGTAAGCCTCCCAAAACGAGGGAGTGGCAAAATGCTTCACAGAGGCCGAGTCCGGCCGGCGCGATGATCAGCCAAGGCCTGCTCGGCAAGCCTGTCCAGCCTGCCGGCCTTGGCATCGCCTTCAAACTGCTGGTCCCACATGTCGGCCTGCAGCGCCTCGAACCATGCGGCGAACGCCTTGAGCTCTTCGGGGCTTAGTTCGGCGACGGATTTCTCAATCTGTTCAAGCTTGCTCATGGGTCGATGGTACCATGACCGGGGTAAAAACACCACAAAGTGGTCCCACAGGACCAAGGCGGTGGTTCATCGGAATCCAGACAGCAAAAAGGCGGGACAAAATCCCGCCTTCCCATGCTTGGTAGCCTGATCGGGAGCGTTTTGGCCGGGCCGGCAGCAATCTGCTGCTTCGACTTGTCGGGGTCTTTCGCTCCGGCGCGCTTCTCGCGCGACCGCCAGTACATCCGTGACTTGCCGCGCGCCCCGGGCTATCGCCGGGGGGGCACCATTCGCAAAATCAGGCTGCCTTGCTCAGAGATCCAGCGGACGACTTGCCAGTGCGGCGGTCCTGCTCGATCTCGAAGTTGATCTTCTGGCCTTCGACCAAGGTCGACAGTCCAGCACGCTCGACTGCGGAGATGTGAACGAAAACGTCCGCACCGCCGCTGTCAGGCTGGATGAAGCCGAAACCCTTGGTGGAATTAAACCACTTGACCGTACCTGTTGCCATTTCGATAGTCCTTTACGTTTGCTTTAGTTTGACTGGACCGAAACCCAGCCGGTTTGTATCGAGATTTTGGAGATAGAACGTCAGCAAACGCGAATATCGCGAGGCCCGGATCGATCGGCCGAAATATCAATGGACGGCATATAATATGCTTTCGCGCGAAAAACAAGACGGGGCGGAAAATGGCGCGGCGGCAACGCTGCCCAACGGCCGCCCCAATCGCGTGAGAGCGTCGTCGTTGCGCGCCTGACGCGGGAGGACCGCGCCGGCTTCGGGCGCGACCGGGTTTTGGGGGAGAGGGCCATGAAAATCGTTCTGCTTGCCGCTTGCCTGACGCTGGTGGCCGCCGAGGCGCAGGCGGTCTCGCGCTACGACCCGACCCGCATGAGCTGCGGCAAGGTGCAGGCGACGATCGCGCGCGAGGGTGCGGTTATCCTGCGCTACAGATCGGCGCGCGTGCCGGGGCTGGCGCTCTACGACCGCTATGTGCGGAGCCAGCAATTTTGCGACATCGGCGAGGTCAGGGCGCGGGCCTCGGTGCCGAGTGCCGACACGAATTCCTGCACCGTCTACAAATGCAAGCGGGTGGAGATCGATCGGCGCTTCCGCCGGCGCCTGCTTCCGGATTAGGGGCGGTTGGCGTGCAGGGTGTCGGCCTCACCTGAATATCGACATACCTAAAACCCGAACGACACCTGCGCGGGCGGCGGCGGGCCAACCCGCACGCCTTCCATGGCCAACATCTTTTCCTTGGTGGCCGAGCCGCCGGGCGCGGAAAATCCGCCGATCTTGCCACCGGCGGCAAGGATGCGATGGCAAGGGATGACCAGCGGCACCGGGTTGGCGCCGAGCGCCGCGCCCGTCTCACGCGCGAGCCCGGCATGGCCAGCGCGTTTGGCCAGTTCGCCATAGGTGGTGGTTTCGCCGAAGGCGAGCTTTCGCGCCGCGCCATAAATCGCCAGGCGGAACTCGTCGACGCCGCTGAGATCGACCGGCACGCCGGAGAAATCGATATCCTCGCCGGCGGCATAGGCCTTGATCGAGGCGATCAGCTCCGTAACCCATTGCGGCTCGGGCTTGGCTGCCTGGTCGGCGGCGGCATGGCGCAGCAGCCGGCGCTCCACCGCGTCGCGATTGCGCTGCGGCAGGCAGAGCCGGGTCAGCCCTGCATCGCTCCAGGCTATGCCCATGAAGCCGAGCACGGTTTCGAAGACCGCGTGGCCGGCGGTGGCATGAGATGCATTCATGGCGTGCTCCTTCCGGAATCCTTCGAAGTACAAATCCAGAACAATATCGCATTTCCCGGCCCGGCTCGCCACCCGAAAACCACCGTCTCCCGCGGATTGCCGGGGGAAAGATGCTGGTGTAAGGACTTCTTAACACCCGACGAACCGGACCCGAGCGCCGCTTGCCAGCAAAATTCCTCTTTCCCGTCCTTGCGGCGGTGTTGGCCGTGGCCGCTCTCAGCGGTTGCACCTCGACTTCGCCGGTGACCTCGGCGCCCGCCTTCACGGAAAACTCTGCCAACACCGATGCCGGCTTCACGCTGGCGCTGCCCGACACGGTTTCGGTCCTGCCGGAACCGTCCGGCCTCACCCAGACGGCAGCGCTGCCGGTCGAGCCGGCCGCCGCCTTTGCCGGGCCGCCGCCGCTGGCGGCTTCTGCGCCAGCCGTCATGACGGCCGATGCCCAGCCAGCCATCGCAACGGCCGCTGTCGCCATGCCGGTCACCGAACAGACCGCCGCCATGCCCGGCGTTCAGCCGGTTTCGTACACCGTGCCGCAGAACCCGGCCGCTCTGGCCGCGACCGACCTGGCAGAGGGCCAGTCGAACGCCGGCGGCCGCAGCGAGATCGAGCGGCTGATCGAGAAATATTCCGCGCTTTACCAGGTGCCGGTCGATCTGGTGCGCAGCGTCGTCAACCGCGAGAGCACCTTCAACCCGAAAGCCTACAATCGCGGCCATTGGGGGCTGATGCAGATCAAGCACGCGACGGCGCGCGGCATGGGCTATAACGGGCCGGCGAGCGGCCTGTTCGACGCCGAGACCAATCTGAAATATGCGGTGAAATATCTGCGCGGCGCCTGGCTGGTCTCAGGCGGCAACCCCAAGCGCGCCGACCGGCTCTACCAGAGCGGCTATTATTACGACGCCAAACGCAGGGGGATGCTGGGCGAAACCGGCCTCGGCAGCGACCGCCTGCGCCGCCGCATGCAGCCCGATGCCTGAGCCGCGTCCGCCGGCGCCAAACGAAATAAGACTGCGCAAGGTCCTCGACGACACGCTTCTGGCGCCGCGCTGGCCAGAAGGTTTTTTCATGCGCGGCTTCGAAGCCGCCGATGCGCTTGCTCTGCATGCGCTGTTGACCGCGGTGTTCGACGACGGCGCCGACGGGCCGTTCGACGAATGGTGGCCGCGCATTTCGGGCGACGCCGAATTCGATCCCGCTTTGTGTTTCCTGGTCATCGACCGCAAGGGCCGGCTGGCGGGCGCGGCACTCTGCTGGACGCGGGCTTTCGTCAAGGACCTTGCCGTCCATCCCGAGGCGCGCGGCAAGGGCATTGCCGAGGCGCTAATGCGGCACGCCTTCGCGGTGTTTCAGGCAAGGGGCGCCGCGCATGTCGATCTCAAGACCAACACTGTCGAGAACGCGGCCGCGGTGCGGCTTTATCAGCGGCTGGGAATGGTCGAGGTGGATTGGGCGGGGTGAGCATAGGTTTGCCTCAGCGAAGCTGATCGCCATTTGGCGAAGTCGGCGCTGCCCCTCATCCGGCTGCCGCCACCTTCTCCCCGTATAGTGACGGGTAGAAGGGGCTGGCCGCAACGCCGGCACGCCCTCTGCCACCCCGGAGATTGGCGAAACCGTCGGCGAAGGCACCTTTCTCCCCGTCACTATACGGGGAGAAATGCCCGGCAGGGCAATGAGGGGCGGCGCCAGCGCCCGGAATGGGCAAGAGTGAGCGGCAACGGCGCAGCAAAAAATGTCGGAACCGTCTTTGGCGATGCGTCCTTGGGAGGCAAGGCGCCTCCCGCCACGCGCCGCCCCGGCAGATGGAGATGACGATGATCAGCTTTCCCAATGAATCCCAGGAATATCGCGCCGCCCGCGACAAGCTGCTGCAGAAGGAAATCGAGCTGCGCCGTGCCATGGAGGACGTCGCCGTCGCGCGGCGCACGCTGCCGCCCGGCGGGCTGGTGCCGCAGGATTATGTCTTCGACGGGCTTGGCGCCGACGGCAAGCCGGCCCGTATAAAACTGTCGGAGCTGTTTGCGCCCGGCAAGGACACGCTGATCGTCTATTCGATGATGTTTCCGCGCCATCCGCAGGAGACGCGCGACGTGGCGACCAGCGGCGGCACGGCGAAGCTGCCGAGACAGGACCAGCCGTGCCCATCCTGCACGGCGCTGCTCGACCAGTTCGACGGCGCCATTGGCCATCTCGAGGCTGCCGGCTACAATTTCGCTGTCGTGGCCAAGACCGCGCTTGAAAACCTGCTGACGCTTGGCCGTGACCGCGGCTGGACGAACATGCGGCTGGTCTCCTCGGCCGGCAACAGCTTCAAGCGCGACTATCACGCCGAGGCCGAGGACGGCGCGCAGCTTCCGGTGCTTTCGGTGTTCCACCGCGACGGCGACGGCATCCGCCACTTCTGGAGTTCCGAGCTCGGCTTCGCGCCGCCCGAACCCGGCCAGGACCCGCGCGCCATCGGCACCTGCGAGATCCTGTGGAACCTGATGGATTTCACGCCGGAGGGCAGGGCGGACTGGCACGAGCAGCTGCAGTATGGGGAGAGGTGCTGCCACTGAGTGGCAAGGATATCTCCGATTGGCGTATCGGGAATCGAAATCCTCCCGATACCAAGGGCCTTATGTGATTTGACGTTGCCGCGCCATGACCGACTCTCGAATGCCGAACCGAGGAGACGAGCGATGCAGTCACCTTTAAACGGGGGCGTCACGCTGGCAGCGGCGGTGATTCTTGCCGCCGGCAGCGCAGCCTATGCCCATCACGGCTGGTCGTGGACCCAGGACGAGTTTTTCGAACTCAAAGGCAAGATCACGGCCATCTATATCGGCAACCCGCACGCCACGCTGGACGTCGACGCGGAGGGAGCGGTCTGGCGGGTGGAGATGGCTCCGCCCTCCCGCACGATCGCTGCCGGCTTCACGGAAGGTGTTGCCAAGGTCGGCGACGAGGTGACGGCGATCGGCCATCGCTCGCGCGACGAGAGCGAAAAGCGCATGAAGGCAGTCCGCATCATCGTCGGCGGCAAGACCTATGATGTCTATCCCGACCGCTTGCCGCCGGCCTGAATGGACGGGTTTTTCGCCGGCATCGAGCAACTCGCGCTTGTGCGGGGACTGAAGGCCTCTTTCGTCGCCTACCCAATCGTCAATGCGCTGCACATCATGTCGATCGGCGCGCTGCTGACCAGCGTCTGGCTCATGGACCTCAGGATCCTGGGCGCCTTCCGCTCGCTGCCGCAGCCGGCGTTCGTGGCGCTGCTGCGCCGCACCGCATTGGGCGCGTTCGGCGGTGCGCTGGTCACGGGGTCGCTGCTGTTTTCAGTCAGGGCGAGCGAATATGTGGCGATGCCGGTTTTCCTCGCCAAGATGGCGCTCATCCTGCTTGCCGGCGCCAATTTCCTCGTCTTCATGCGCCGCGCAAAAGGCGGTGACGAGCCGGCTGGTGGGGCCACGACCGTGCTGGCTGTGCTTTCGCTGATGCTGTGGACGTCCGTGCTGTTTGCGGGGCGGTTTATTGGGTTTCTCGGCTAGTCCAACTGATCGGGGTGGGACAAGCAGGCGGCTGAGCTGTTTTTATTTACGCGCTGGGATCATATGGTGCCTAGAGAAAAGCGGCAGTTTCTGCTTGTGTTTCAAGTGAATTCCTCCTCAGATCTCGCCCGGGGATACGGAGGGTGAGTCATTGAGCAAATTGCCGAAGAGATTTGTCCTTTTGCGCTTGCTTGGATTGGCGGTGTTTGCCTTGCTGGCGACAATTGCACCCCGCCTTGCCGTCGCGGAATCATCCGACATCCCTATGGCGGTGGTCGGGCCGATGACCGGAGATTGGGCCGTCTATGGCGAGGAGATGCGGCGTGGTGCCCAACTGGCAGCGGACGATATCAACGGTGAGGGCGGCATCGGTGGGCGGAAGATAACACTCACATTTCTTGATGACGAGGGCAGGCCGGACGCGGCAATTTCCGTCGCTAGGAAGCTGGCAAAAGGCGGTGTTCGCTTCGTCATTGGCCACTACAATTCCGGCGCTTCAATCCCGGCTTCGATCATCTACGCGAAGAACAACACGTTGATGGTGAGTCCGGCATCGACGAATCCTGCACTCACCGACGCCAAGCTATGGAACACCATCCGTACGGCGGGACGAGACGATGTGCAGGGCACATTTGCTGGCGAGTATATGGCAGGACACTTTTCCGCAAGAAATCTGGCGATTGTGAGCGACGGCACACCCTATGGCGATGGCTTAGCCGCAAAAGCGAGAAAGGCATTGTTGGCCAAGCGCCGACCCGAAAAGCTGTTCAGTAGGATTGAGCCTGGACAAGCCAACTTCTCCAGACTCGTCGCCAAGATCGAGGCCGCAAAGATCGGAGCGGTCTTTTTCGCGGGGCTCGCCGATGATTTCGGGCGGCTTATTCGGGAAACCAGCGAGGCCGGATTGAAAGTCCAGTTCATTTCCGGGGACGGGGCTATGGTCAAAGATCTGTCGGCAATAGCGGGGCCGGCAGTTGAAGGCACCCTGATCATGTTTTCATTCGAGGACCGTGATAACCCAGCCGCACAGGACGTCGTCAGGCGCTTTCGATCGCAAGGTTTCGAGCCGGAAGCCTATACGTTGAAGACTTACGCGGCTGTTCAAGTGATCGCCAATGGTATCAAAATGGCTGGAGTCCAGGCACCAAGGGCTGTTGCCGCTTCCATAAGATCAGGCCAGCCGATCCCTACCGTGGTTGGCGATCTGACGTTCGATGCAAAAGGCGATCGGCGTGAGCGTGACGTGAGGATGTATGTTTGGAGGAAGCAAGCCGACCGCCGTTTCATGCTGGATGCGGCGGATTAATCGTTTGTCGGTATCAGCGCTGAGCGGATAGTGGCAGGTTCACAAGCGCCGGCGGGACAGCGCCCCCCTCTGGCCTGCCGGCCATCTCCCCCACAAGGAGGGAGATTGGCTAATCGCCCTAGGCAAAATACTCCTGCAGCGGTCTCACCTCGAGGCTTCCCGCCCGCAGCGCCGCAATCGCCTCCGCCACCGCAGCTGCACCCGACAGCGTCGTGTAGTACGGCACTTTCTGCATCAGCGTTGCGCGGCGCAGCGATTTCGAATCCGATACCGCCTTCTGGCCGTCCGTGGTGTTGAAGACGATCTGCACCTGGCGGTTGCGGATGGCGTCCTCGATGTGCGGGCGGCCTTCCAGAACCTTGTTGATTTTCTCGGCGGCGACGCCGTTTTCGGCGAGGAAGCGGGCGGTGCCAGAGGTGGCGAGCACCTTGAAGCCCTGGCCGGCGAGCCGCTTGACCGCCGGCAGGATGCCTTTCTTGTCCTCGTCGCGCACCGAGACGAACAGCGTGCCGGAGCGCGGCAGGTCGACGCCGGCGCCTAGCTGGCTCTTGGCGAAGGCCAAAGCGAAGTCGCGGTCGAGGCCCATGACCTCGCCGGTCGAGCGCATTTCCGGGCCGAGCAGGATGTCGACGCCGGGGAAGCGGGCGAAGGGGAACACCGCTTCCTTGACGGCGATATGGCCGGGATTGCGCGGGTCGGGCATGGCGCCGTAATGCGCGAAGGCGTCTTCCAGGCTCTCGCCGGCCATGATGCGGGCAGCAATTTTCGCAATGGGCCGTCCGATGGTCTTGGCGACGAAAGGCACGGTGCGCGAGGCGCGCGGGTTGACCTCCAGCACATAGACGGTGCCGTCCTTGATCGCATATTGCACGTTCATCAGTCCGCCGACATTGAGCGCGCGGGCAAGGGCCGCCGTCTGGCGCTCGAGTTCGTCGACGAGCTCCGAAGGCAGCGAATGCACCGGCAGCGAGCAGGCCGAGTCGCCCGAATGGATGCCGGCCTCCTCGATGTGCTCCAATATGCCGGAGACGTAGGTCGACCTGCCGTCGCAGAGGCAATCGACATCGACCTCGATGGCGCCCGACAGATAGGTGTCGAACAGCAGCGGGTTCTTGCCGAGCAGCGTGTTGATCTGGCCGGTCTTGTCGTTGGGGTATTTCTGCTTGATGTCCTCCGGAACCAGGCCGGGCACGGTGTCGAGCAGATAGGATTGCAGCATGCTCTCGTCGTGGATGATCTGCATGGCGCGGCCGCCGAGCACATAGGACGGGCGCACCACCAGCGGGAAGCCAAGCTCGCCAGCGACGAGGCGGGCCTGCTCGACCGAATAGGCGATGCCATTCTTCGGCTGGCTGAGGCCGAGCTTGTGCAAGAGCTTCTGGAAGCGGTCGCGGTCCTCGGCCAGATCGATCATGTCGGGCGAGGTGCCGAGGATCGGGATGCCAGCCTTCTCCAGCGCATCGGCGAGCTTGAGCGGCGTCTGGCCGCCGAACTGGACGATGACGCCGACGAGTTCGCCCGAGGCCTGTTCGGCGCGCAGAATCTCCAAGACGTCCTCCGGCGTCAGCGGCTCGAAATAGAGCCGGTCGGAAGTGTCGTAGTCGGTCGACACGGTCTCGGGATTGCAGTTGACCATGATCGCCTCGAAGCCGGCGTCGCGCAGCGCAAAGGCGGCATGGCAGCAGCAATAGTCGAACTCGATGCCCTGGCCGATGCGGTTGGGGCCGCCGCCGAGAATGACGACCTTTTTGCGCGACGAGACCTGCGCCTCGTTGGCGAGCGCGCCGGCAAAGGGCACTTCGTAGGTCGAGTACATGTAGGCGGTGGGCGAGGCAAACTCGGCGGCGCAAGTGTCGATGCGCTTGTAAACCGGATGAACGTCGAGCTTGTCGCGAATCTTCTGGATTTCTTCGACGTCTTTCCTGACCAGCGACGCGAGGCGGGCGTCGGAGAAACCCATCGCCTTCAGCATGCGCAGATTGGCGGCGTCCTGCGGGATGCCGTGCTCGCGGATGCGAGCTTCCATGTCGAGGATGCCGGCGATCTGTTCGAGGAACCACGGGTCGATCTTGCACATTGCGTGCACGTCTTCCAGCGAGGTGCCCATGCGGATCGCCTGCGCCACCATGCGCAGCCGGTCGGGCGTTGGCGTGCCCAGAGCGGCGCGGATAGCGTTGCGGTCATCGACATGGCTGGCCGGCGCGTTCCCGTGGCCGATGCCCGGGATCTCGATCTCGTCCAGACCGGTCAGCCCGGTTTCCAGCCCGCGCAAAGCCTTTTGCAGCGATTCCTGGAAAGTGCGGCCGATGGCCATGACCTCGCCGACCGACTTCATCGAGGTGGTCAGCACCGGCTCGGCGCCGGGGAATTTCTCGAAGGCAAAGCGCGGAATCTTGGTCACGACATAGTCGATGCTCGGCTCGAACGAGGCCGGCGTGGCGCCGCCGGTGATGTCGTTCTCGAGCTCATCCAGCGTGTAGCCGACGGCGAGCTTGGCGGCGATCTTGGCGATCGGAAAACCGGTCGCCTTGGAGGCAAGTGCGGACGAGCGCGAGACGCGCGGGTTCATCTCGATGACTACCAGGCGGCCGTCGGCCGGGTTGACGGCGAACTGGACGTTGGAGCCGCCGGTCTCGACGCCGATCTCGCGCAGCACCGCGATCGAGGCGTTGCGCATCATCTGGTATTCCTTATCGGTCAGCGTCAGCGCCGGGGCGACGGTGATCGAGTCTCCCGTATGCACGCCCATCGGGTCGATATTCTCGATCGAGCAGATGATGATGCAATTGTCGGCCTTGTCGCGGACGACCTCCATCTCATACTCCTTCCAGCCGAGCACGCTCTCCTCGATCAGCACTTCGGTGGTCGGCGAGGCGTCGAGGCCGGACTGGACGATCTCGTAGAATTCGGCGCGGTTGTAGGCGATGCCGCCGCCGGTGCCGCCCATGGTGAAGGACGGGCGAATGATGGCGGGCAGGCCGACATGGTCGAGCGCTTGTGCTGCAATCGCCATGCCGTGGCTGATGTAGCGCTGCTTGCGGTCGCCTTCGCCGAGGTTCCAGCTGGTCTCCAGCGCGTCGAGCGCGGCGTCGAGGTTTTCGGGCTTCTCGGCCTTCAGCGCGGCGCGCTCGGCCTCGTGCGTCTTGCGGTCGGCGTTCTTGACGTCGGTGGCGTTGGCCAGCATCGACTTCGGCGTTTCCAGGCCGATCTTGTTCATCGCCTCGCGAAACAAAGCGCGGTCCTCGGCCTTGTCGATGGCCGTGGCGTCGGCGCCGATCATCTCGACATTATAGCGGTCGAGCACGCCCATGCGGCGCAGCGACAGAGCGGTGTTGAGCGCGGTCTGGCCGCCCATGGTCGGCAGCAGCGCGTCCGGCCGCTCCTTGGCGATGATCTTGGCCACAACTTCCGGCGTGATCGGCTCGATATAGGTGGCGTCGGCCAGCTCCGGATCGGTCATGATGGTGGCCGGATTGGAGTTGACCAGGATGACGCGAAAACCCTCTTCCTTCAGCGCCTTGCAGGCCTGGGTGCCGGAATAGTCGAACTCGCAGGCCTGGCCGATGACGATGGGGCCGGCCCCGATGATCAGGATCGACTTGATGTCGGTGCGTCTTGGCATGTCGAGGGTCCGTTCGGCGGGCGGCTTGCACAAAAAGCCGGACGGGATGACCCGGCCGGTTGTGCTCGCGATTCTGGTATCAGGCTAGGAGGGCCTTATAGGGGAGAGTTTTGCCGGATGTAACCCCCTAAAATGCGAGTAGGGGAGTAGGGGAGTAGGGCAGTAGGGCAGTAGGGCAGTAGGGCAGTAGGGCAGTAGGGGAGTAGGCAGAGGTTCGAGCGCCCTTTTAAACATACTGCCCTACTGCCCTACTGCCTTATTCCCTAACCCAGCCAACTGATCCGTGATCTCGAACCGCTCGGAAGCACCGATGCGGATCATGTTCAGGCTGCCTTCGCGGGTGAAGCGGAATTCGCCGGGCCCGTTTGAGCCGGCCGGCTTGCCGGCCTTGAAGCTGATGATGCGCGTGCCGCCATCGGGCCATGTCACGGTCACGTCGGTCTTGTCGCCGGTGCGCACGACCGCCGCCTTGCAGTTGGTCATCGGCTGGCCGAGATAGCGCGCGCAAGGGATGGCGTTGCCAGCACCAGGGACCGGTGTCCCCGGCGGCTGAAGCCGCGCAACGGTCTGTGCGTCGGGCGGAGGCGCCGCGTTGGCCGCGCCGAAATTTTGGACGGGACCCATTGCCGCGGGCGCCGATCCATCAACCTGTCCGGTCGAGGGGTTTCCAGCGGCCAGGGCCAGGCGGTAAGCATCCTCGATCGCCACCCTGCCGATTGCGTCAGCGGAGTTCAGCTCCGTTTCGGGAGCGGTCGCGCCGAGGCGCGTTGTCAGATCGGGCAGCGGTTGAGAGGCAGGGCTCTCCGTATTGGCCGCCGCCTGGGGTGTCACTTGCTGGGGATTGATAGGGTCGAGGTAGCGCGCGGGCGCCCATCCGCTCAGCTTGGGGTCGTCAATGTCTTCAACCTTGCACCACCGATGGCCGCTGACGTCGCCGCAGCCGAGATTTTTGACGCTCGAACCAATCGGCAGCCGCGCCTCGATCTTGCCCATGGCCGATGCCGTGGCGCGCACGTTCAGGAGATCACCCGGAGCGAGACCCGTTACAATCGAGATGATGGGCTCCGGCTCCTGGCCCTTCGCCGGCAACCCCGCCAGCATCAGCGGAGCGGCAATCACCGCAAGCAGCATCGTCGGGAGTGTTACTGTGCGCCTAATCATCTGCCATGGGCGGTAGGTTGCATTGCGAAGGCGTGGCCAGGCACGGAAGCGCCATCGCACGCCAGCCGGTTTTTATAGGCGACGAGGCGGCGCTGTGTAAGCCCGAAAATGAGTAAGGTGCCGCGTGTTGAATCGCGGAGCAAGCCACTTCCGTGAGCTGAAAGCCGGCAAAATATTGCACATTTCATGTAAATATGCACTCTCTCAAGTAAGGTTGAGGAGGGCAATATGGTCGACCTTGAAATATTTGCACAGGTGGAAAACATAGTTCGCCAGCGTGTCAAGAAAACGCGCGCCGAGATTGAGGCTTCACTTGGTCACATCGCTAACGGCAATCCGCTGGCCGCCGAACAGACCCTCTCCAGGCGGCTCGACAGGTTGCAGGTAAAGGCGTCGCTCAGCCGCACCGAAGCGGAGATGATATCGGCTGCAATAGACATGAGGTCTGCCGGGGAGAGAAAGGCCGCCGCCAAACAGCCAGGACCGGAGGCAATTCTCGGCCCAACGCTCGACTTCATCGGGATCGCATTCCTGGAGCGTGGGCGTCGTGCTGCCGATGCGGTCGGCCGCGTTGCCTTTCTCAACGGCAATCCACAAGGATCGGGTTTCCTGGTCGGGCCAAGGCTGTTCCTCACAAACAACCATGTGATTTCGTCGCCGGCGGATTCCCGGCGCTTCCAGGTCCAGTTCGATTATGAGCAGGACGGTGCGAATGCCGTGCGTACGCCGACGACGTTCCTGTTCGATCCTGAATCCTGTTTCGTGACCGATAGCATAGAGGGTCTGGACTATACGCTGATCGGGGTCGGTGAGCGGCGTTCCGGCCCAAAGGAACTGGGGGAGTTCGGTTTTATCTCGCTGTCGGACGCGCGCGACAAGCATATGCTTGGCGAAATCGCCAACATCGTTCAGCACCCCGATGGCCGCTTCAAGGAACTGGTGCTGCGTGAAAACCGGCTGGTGGCCCGCGACGAAACGGTTCAAGTGCTGCACTATGTTGCCGATACCGAACAGGGTTCCTCCGGTTCACCGGTTTTCAACAACGAATGGGAGCCTATTGCCCTGCACCATTGGGCCGGCCCGTTCCACGAGGTGACGGGCATAGGTGGCTATGCGCTTGCGCGCGAGATCAACGAAGGCATACGGATCAGCGCCATCGTTGACGATCTCGGCGCTAGAAAGTCCAGGCTGCCGGGCTCCTCGGCATCGGCGGTTTCGCAAGCTCTGGCGATTTGGGCCGGCACGCCGCGCATGATGGACGAAACAGTTCGGCTGAACGCCGACATTCGCGAAGATGTGCCGGACAAGCCGGTGCAGCGGCCGGAACCCGATGACAATCCACCGGCGACGAGACACAACGCCGATGGCTCGGTCACCTGGACTTTTCCCGTCGAGATAAATGTCCGGGCGCCCTTGATCGACCGCGACGGAGGCGATGCAAGACGAAACGACGGCAAAGGCCCGGCAAGCGAACCCGCGAAGGTGGCCATCGCCGAGGCCGCGGGTTGGAAAACGGAGGATTTCGACGATCGTGGAGGGTATGAACCCGGCTTCATACCAGGCTTTGTCCTGCCAATGCCGACGGTTGCCAATTCACCCTACCGGTTGGCCAAGAACCTTCTTGCCAAACCTGGCGAGGATCCACACGAATTGCGCTATCATCATTTTTCGATCTTGATGAACGCCGATCGCAGGCTTGCCTTCGTCACCGCCTGCAATATCGATGGATCCCGCACCAAGGCGGTCAATCGTGACGACAAGACCGTCATCGACAACCCGTCGCTTGTCGAGTTGGGAGTGGAGTCGATTTCCGGTTCGGAAGCCAGCGACGCTTTCCGGCCCGACCGTCGCATCGACCCTGGCGAGCAGATGACCCAGGAATTCTATTCGAGCCAGAATGTGCCTGGATTTCCCGTCCCAAAATCCAAGGAACGAATAGCTCGAATGTTCCAGAAGGGCCATATTACGCTTCGCGGCGACCCTGCATGGGGGGTGGATCAGGAGGCCGTCGCGGCAGAGCGGGACACGTTCTTCTATCCCAATGCTGCGCCGCAAGTCGGCTTCTTCAATCAGGGAAGCTCGCTTGACCATCCCGGCTCCAAGGGGAAACTGAGATGGCGCGCGGTGGAAACCTATGTGCTGCGCAACGCCTATACGACGCGAGGCCGTGTCACGGTGTTTGCCGGGCCAGTGTTCCGCGAGGACGATCCTCCCTACCGCTTCAACAGCCATGTTCCGCTGAAGTTCTGGAAGATCGCGCTGTGGTCCGATCAAGCTGACCTGCGCGCCATCGCGCTGCTGGCGGATCAAAAGCCGGTTTTGGAAGTGATGCCCGAGGCGTTCGGTGGGCGTGCCGAGGCATTCGACGACCCGCTTGAAATTGCCAGGGTATCGGAGTTCCTTTCGACGGTGGCCGAGATTGAAGAACTGACTGGCCTGAACTTTGGCCAGCAGGTGCGCGACGCCGACATTCGGGCCGGATCCGAATCGGCCCCCGCACAGACTTTCAACCCAACGCAACTGGCGCCCAAGACCTCACGGCCAAAGGCTTCATCGCCCAAGACTTCAGTGACCAAGATTTCGGCGGCCAGCACCGGACGTCCTGCCAGGCGATCGAAGCGATCCGCGTCCGACAAGTGAAGATTGGACCGGTCGCGGCTTCTGAGGCTGCTTGCCTGCCGCTCGAAGGCGGTCATCCGTCCAGCCTGGCATGGGCAAGCTCAGCCTGTTCCTCGTTCGGCCCGGTATGAACGCGGTCAACCCGGCATGAAGCCGGTGCGTAGCGCGTGAGCCCATTCCGGCCGTCCCGCCTGCTCGGCCTGACGCGCTGCCGCCTCATGGTCGTAATCGACGGCGATGGCCTCGAAGCGATCGGGATGCAGGTCGACGATGCCATAGCGGGCGTGCGGCGAGCCTTGTTGGGAGACATGCGCCGGCGGCGTGTCGTCGTGATAGGCCGGGCAGCCGATGCTGCCTGGATTGAAAATGACCGGACCGCCGGGAATGCGGACCAGCTCGCTGCGGTGGCTGTGACCGCAAAGCATGATGCGGCAGGCGGGATCGATCGCGCCGAGTCGCCGTTCGATGGCGGCCAGTGGGGCGCGTACCAGCCGGCCGTCGACTATCGCGTCAGCCAGGTATTTTTCATCGTGGTCGGGCCGGGCATGGAAGGCGAGCACGCCAGGCGCCACCTCCAGCGTGACGGGCAGCGCGAACAGCGCCTCGCGCTGGGCTGCCGCCAGCCGTTCATGCGCGTAGCGGTCGGAAGGCCACATGGTCTCGTCGGCGGTGTCGTAGGCAACGCGGCGGTCGTGGTTGCCGCGCACCGTCGGCAGGTCGAGCGCCTCGAGCCGCTCCATGGTCTCGCGCGGCCAGAGCGGGCCGGAAACGCAATCGCCGAGATTGACAATGAGGTCGGCGCCGCCGCGTCGCCGCAGATCATCAAGCACGGCGTCGAGCGCCAGGACATTGCCGTGGATGTCGGCGAGGACGGCAATGCGCATGGCAGGCTCCGTTAATTGGAATGGCTGGAGGGCAATTATCTTCCTCACCTCGCGAAGCGGGCGAGAGCGGAATGCAGCTTCGGGTCGTTCAGGCGCGGACCTCGATCTCGTGGCCGCCGACCGCCGGCAACGATGCGTCGTCGCCGGCCGCGGCAATGACGCTGTCGAGCAGACCCGGGAAGCGGCGGTCGAGATCGTCACGGCGCAGCGTGATCAGCCGGCTGGTGCCAACCGCCTCGGTGCGGGTAACGCCGGCCTCACGCAGCTTGGCCAAATGGTAGCTCAGATTGGTCTTCGAGCAGAGGTCGAGGAACCGGCTGCAATTCAGCGGCACGCCCTCCTTGCTCGCGAGATAGCGCACGATGGCCAGTCGCGTCGGGTCGCCGAGCACGGCAAGCACGTTCGGCAGGCTGATCTGGTCGGCGGTGGGATGGGGCAAGGTCATGACCAGGAATTAAGCACATTCGGGGCCGATTTCAACGCATCTGATCCTTCGCGGTTCTGGTGGTATTCGGGCCTGTCCTGACACAGGGCTGTCAGTAGGGTTCGATTAGTCTGCACAAGCTCATTGACATCATGCCCTGTTATGTCCAATTGTTCAATAACCTTTGAACTAAGGAAATTGCCATGGATAAGCGCCTCATCTGGCTTGCGCTCGGATCATTCACGATTTCGACCGAAGGTTTCGTCATCTCCAGCCTTTTGCCCGACATTGCAAAGGATGCCGCCATCTCCGTTCCGCTCGCCGGCACGCTGATCACGGCGTTTGCGCTCGCCTATGCGATCGGCACGCCGATCCTGGCAACGCTGACTGGCGAATGGGACCGGCGCCGCGTCATCCTGTGGACGCTGGTGTTCTTCGTGTTGGGCAACGTCGCCGCGGCGCTGAGTTCCTCCTTCGAATTGCTGTTGATCGCGCGCATCGTCATGGCGCTGTCGTCAGGCCTGTTCGCGGCGACCGCGCAGGGAACGGCCGTTGCGCTTGTCGACGATCATCACCGCGCCCGCGCCATTGCCGTGGTCGTCGGCGGCACCACGGTTGCGGTGGCGGTCGGCGCGCCGCTTGGCGCGCTTGTTGCGACGGTTGCCGGCTGGCGCGGCACCTTCTTTGCCATTGCCGGCCTTGGCGCGCTCGCCGGCGCGATCCTGTGGTACCGGCTGCCGCGCGGCATCGTCGGCACCAGGCTGCCGCTCCGGATGCGATTGGCAGCGGCACTTCGCCCCGGCGTCATGCCCATCCTGGTGACGACGATCCTGGCACTGATCGGCGCCTTCACTGTCTTTGCCTTTGTCGCGCCGCTCGCCATCGAAGGCGGCGGCCTGAGCCCGATCGCGCTACCCGGAATGCTGCTCGCCTTCGGCGTTGGCGCGGTCATCGGCAATATCGGCGGTGGGCAGGCCGCCGACCGTTTCGGCGCGACGCGCACCGTCTGCTGGTCACTGGCGCTGAGTGCCGCCATGCTGGTCACGTTTTCGCTGATCCCGACATTCCTGCCGCGCGAGATCGCCGGGCCGGCACTGATGGCCATGATGGTGCCGTGGGGCATCGTCGGCTGGGCATTCCCGCCGGCGCAAGCCAGCCGCATCATCAAGCTGGCGCCCGATGCCGCGCCCATCGTGCTGTCGCTGAACGCTTCGGCACTCTATCTCGGCGTCGCACTGGGTGCCGTGGTCGGCGCCGCGGTGCTGCGCTATGGCGCACCGGCCGACCTCGGCGTGGTCGCGGCGGCATTCCCGATCATTGGTTTGGGCGTGGTGCTGGCGGGCTACCTGGCGGCGCGACCGGTGGCGATGCCGGCCGAATAAGGCTTGTTAGCAAAGCTTGGCTGCCGGCCGCCGACAATTCAAGTCGCGGCCGGCGGTGCGTCAAAATCCAGCGCGGCGATTTCGTCCAGTGCCACTCGCAGGCTTGCCGCCTGCTCTTTTCCAAACATCTCCTCGAAGCGCTGCTGGGCGACTTGCCACAGCTTCAGGGCTTCTTCGAGCTTGGTCCGGCCCTGCGGCGTCAGCCTGACGCGCCTGATGCGGCGGTCGGCAGGGTCGGCGAAGGCCTCGACATAACCGTCCCGGATCAGCGGCTTCAGCGTATGACCGAGGGCCGACAGATCCATGACGAGGGCCGCGGCAATCGCACCCATCGTCGGTTCATTGCCGACGTGGATTTGATAGAGCAGGCCCTGCTGCGTGGCCTTAATGCCCGAGGGTGCGAGCACATCGTCATAGAACTGGCCGAGTTTCCGCGTCGCGCGGCGCAGCATGGCGTTGTTGCAAAACACCAGGCCGGGCAGGGTGGTTCGGGACATTGGCGGATTTCCGATGAGGGGACCGGAAGGGACCCTCGATGCGAACCAGAAATAGTCCTCGCTCCGCGGATTGACAAGATGGTGGCATATGCCTACGTACGGATAGTGGCATATGCCTTTAATTAGCCTGCCGGTCGAAGCAAGGGTGTTGCCCCGCGGCACCGGCATTTGGAATCGAACCAGAAGGAACAAGACAATGAGCGAACAGAACAAAGGCACGGCGGTCGTCACCGGTGCCTCGTCGGGCATCGGCGCGATCTATGCCGACCGGCTCGCCGGCCAAGGGTATGATCTGGTGCTGGTGGCGCGGCGCGCCGACCGGCTGGAGGAATTGGCGGAGAGGCTCCGCTACGCGTATGGCATCAAGGTCAGCGTCATCAGCGCCGACCTGGCCGACGACGCCGATCTGCGACGGGTCGAACAGGCGATATCAACCGACGACAGCGTGACGCTGCTGGTCAACAATGCCGGCCTTGGCGGCGCGCAGGTGATGGCAACGGCCGACGCCGATGTCGCCGAGCGCATGATCAAGGTCAATGTGGTGGCGCTGACCCGGCTGACGCGCGCGGTGCTGCCGGGACTATTGGCGCGCAACCGCGGCGCCATCGTCAACATCGCCTCGGTGCTGGCCTTCGACACCTCGTTCGGCGGCATCTATAGCGGCACCAAGGCCTATGTCGTCAACTTCACCGAGGCCCTGCAGCGGGAAGTCGCCGACAGCAGTGTAGCCGTACAGGTCGTGCTGCCGGGGGCTACGCGGACCGAGTTCTGGGAAGTCGCCGGAAGCGATATTGCCAATGTGCCCCAAGAGATTGTCATGACTGCGGACGATCTGGTCGATGCCGCGCTTGCCGGCCTGGCCAAGGGTGAAGCGTTCACGGCACCGGGTCTTGCCGACGTTGCCGGGGTGGATGCCTTTCTTGGCGTCCGACAAGGCTTCTTCGGTAGCCTGCTGGCCGGCAAGCCGGCGGCACGCTACGCTGCCTGAAATAACTGGTCTTACGCTGTCCGCCACATCGGAATGATCGAGGCGGCCAGCAGCAAGCCAAGCACGGCGTTGAGGATGCGCCACTGCCGCTCGGTTCGCAGCAACCGGGCGAGCAGCGTGCCCGCCACGCACCACGCCGCCAGCGATAGCGCCGCGGCAAGGCCGAAGACCGTGCCGAGCAGCAAGGCGAGCTGCAGTGGCCCGCTGGCGAGCGCGGCAAAAGATGCCGCCGCTCCCAGCCCCATGGCCCAGCCCTTTGGGTTCATCCATTGCAGGCCGGCGCCGCCCAAAAAGCTGTTCGGCTTTGCCATGGTCACGTCCAGATTGGGCGGGCCGCTGCGGCCGATCTTGAGGGCAAGCCATACCAGATAGAGGGTGCCGGCTATTTTCATTGCCAGTTGCAAAGAAGGGGCGGCGGCCAGCAGACCGGCGAGCCCGGCAGCACCTGCCGCAGCCACCGTGGCCAGGCCGGCCGCACTTCCGGCCATCAGCGGTATAGAGCGGCGAAAGCCGAATTGCGCGCCGGACGCCGTCGACAAAGTCGTGGCCATGCCGGGTGTTGAGGTTGAGACCAGTGCAAACAGGACGAGGGGAAGGACGGTTTCAAACATGCTGCTTCCTTTGAAGCCTGCACGGTAGGCTGTTTGGCTCATCAGTAAATGCAATGTTTGCTATGACGTGCATTAGCAAATATAATGGCCAGATGCTCCGCAACCTCGATACTGCTCTGGTTCGAACCTTCGTCACCGTTGCCGACAAGGCAAGCATGACGGCGGCGGCCAACGCGCTGCATTTGACGCAAGGTGCCGTCAGCCAGCAGATCAAGCGTTTGGAAGAGGTTCTCGGCTGCAGCCTGTTCGAGCGCGACCGGCGTGGATTGCGGTTGACCCGATCCGGCGAGCGATTATTCGGCAAGGGCAAGCGCCTGCTTTCCCTCAATGACGAGATCCTGGCGGAGATAGCGGGCGATGCGGTTGCCGGTCAGGTGCGGCTTGGCGTGCCGTATGACCTTGTCGGCACCTTGCTTGCGCCGGTGCTCAAGGCCTATGCCGAGGCGTATCCGCAGGTCGAGATTTCGCTGATCTGTGCTTCGTCGCCGGAGTTGGCTGCGGCCTTGGCGGCCGGCACGATAGAGCTCGCGGTGATCGAGGAGCCGATCGGTCGGTCGGCCGGCGAATGCCTTGTTGTCGACCGGCTGGTTTGGGTCGGCGCCAAAGGCGGCGGGGCTCGCAGCAAGCGCCCCTTGCCGGTTTCGATGGTGGCCGAGACCTGCGCGTTCCGCCCGGTGGTGCTGGAGGCGCTTAACGAGCACGGCCTGGAATGGCGCACCGTATTCGAAAACGGCAGCATCGACGCGACGACGGCGACGGTGCGTTCGGACTTGGCCGTCACCACCTGGTTGGCGTCGACCGTGCCTGCCGACCTCGATATTTTGGCCAACGATCCGGAACTGCCGTCGCTGCCGAATTTTTCGATCAATCTGCATTTGCCGAAGCACGGCCTTGCGCCGGCTGCACTGGCGTTCGCGGGCCACCTCCGCGATGGGTTGGCACGGCGACGGGAGGCGGCTTAGAAAACAGCAAAAAGGACGGCCAGTGTTCAGCCGTCCTTGATCGCCTCGGCAGCCTCTATTTCCAGTTCTTGCGCCGCTCGATCTCGGCTTCGGACGGCTGCTCCGTGGCAAAGGACCCGGTCTTGATCTCGCCGGAGCGTTCATAGCTCGCCATGATGACACCGGTGGTCGATGCCTGCGAGCGGGTCAGCTTGAAGGCGGCAGGTATTGTGCCGCTGCCGAACAGTTTTTTGCCCTTGCCCAGCACCAGCGGGAAAATCAGCAGGCTGATCTCGTCGATCAGGTCATTGGCGAGCAAGGTCTGGATCAGCTCGCTCGATCCCTGAATGAGCAGGTCCGGGCCGTCCTCCTGCTTCATCCGGCGCAATGTCGCCACGACGTCGCTGCCGAGCGGCTGGCTGTTTTGCCAGGACAGCGTATCTGGCCTGTGCGTCGCCACATATTTGGTGACGGCGTTGAAGCTGTCGGCGATCGGGTCATTCTTCTGATAAGGCCAGTGGGCGGCGAAGATGTCGTAGGTTTTGCGGCCGAGAAGCAGCGCGAACGGTTTTGAAAACGTCTCGCCCATGGCGGCGCCCATCACATCGTCCCAGTAGTGGAACGTCCAGCCGCCGAACTTGAAGCCGCCGACCGGGTCCTCGTGCGGGCCGCCGGGCGCTTGCATGACGCCGTCGAGGCTGACGAATGTTGCGGCGATGATCTTCCTCATTGGAGCTCCCTTTCCCTGATCCGTGCCGTCATGGCCGGACTTCGAGCCAAGGACGGGCGAACGGACATTTGTCCGACAGCGGCCGGCAAATTTCCAGGGCTGGAAGGGCGGATGACTGCCGACCTTAGTTGCGTCAGTTTGGAGCAGACGCTCAGCCCAGACCGACGACCGTATCGTAGAGCAGCTTGAAGTTGAGCACCAGGATGAGGGCGGCAACCACCCAGGCCAGCACGGCGACGGCGCGGGAAATGGCGAAATTGCCCATTTTGCGCTTGTCCGAGACGAACTGCACCAGCGGGACGACCGCGAAGGGAAGCTGCATCGACAGGATCACCTGGCTGAAGACCAGCAACTGGCCGGTGCCCTTCTCGCCATAGAGGGCGGTGACGACCACCACCGGGATGATGGCGATGCCGCGCGTCAGCAGGCGGCGCGCCCATTGCGGGATGCGCAGCCGCAAGAAGCCTTCCATCACGATCTGGCCGGCCAGCGTCGCCGTCACCGTCGAGTTCAGGCCGGAGGCAAGCAGCGCCACGGCAAACAGAATGGAAGCAATGCCGAGGCCGAGTAGCGGCGACAGAAGCTCGAAGGCCTGGCCGATCTCGGCGACGTCATGATGACCGGTGCCGTGGAACGCCACCGCCGACACGATCAGGATGGAAGCATTGACGAACAGCGCCAGTATCAGCGCGATGGTCGAGTCGGTCGTCGCCCATTTGATGGCGTCGCGCTTGCCGCGATCGGTGCGCTCGTAGGCGCGGGTCTGCACGATCGAGGAGTGCAAATAGAGATTGTGCGGCATCACCGTGGCGCCGATGATGCCGATGGCAATGTAAAGCATCGCCGGATTGGTGACGATCTCGGACGACGGCACGAACATGGCGTGCAGGATGGAGCCGACCGGCGGCGCGGCGGCAAAGATCTGAATGGCGAAGCAGCCGAAGATGATAATCAAAAGCGCTATGATGAAGGCCTCGAGGAAACGGAAGCCCTTGTTCATCAGCAACAACAGCAGGAAGGCATCGAGCGCGGTGATGATGGCGCCGCCGATCAGCGGAATCCCGAACAGCAGTTGCAAGGCGATCGCCGTGCCAATGACCTCGGCCAGGTCGCACGCTATGATGGCCAGTTCGCAAGCGACCCACAGCATGAAATTGACCGGCCGCGGGTAATAGGCGCGGCACGCCTGCGCAAGGTCACGGCCGGTGGCGATGCCGAGCCGGGCGGCGAGCGCCTGCAGCAGGATCGCCATCAGGTTCGACAACATGATAATGAATAGCAGCGTGTAACCGAACTGGGCACCGCCGGCGAGGTCGGTCGCCCAATTGCCCGGATCCATGTAGCCGACCGAAACCATGTAGCCCGGCCCCACGAAGGCGAACAGCCGGCGAAGCCAGATCCCCGAGTGCGGCACCGCGATCGTTGCGTTGACTTCGCGAAGGCTGGGCTGCTCGTCGTCTTCCGGGCGGGCAAATCGCCACATGGATCGGGGGGCTGAGGTGGCTTCGGCTTCCGACATGAAATGGCTTTCCACTGGAACGATCGATGTTGTCTCCTTATCTATGCCACGGCTGAACATTATGCAATATGCTATATTTCATTGTTCATGCTTTTTCGTGTGCCCACTTGACGGTGCGACCGGAACGGCAGTGAACGCCGGTTGCGCCGGCCACCGAATGGAAATAAACGGCCAGAACCAATAGGGTTCCGTGTTATGACTGCAATGCCGATTCAAACTGCCGGGAGGAGCGCGTATTGGCGCTGAAGAAAAGACCGGTTCCTCGCGAAAAGCCGCTGCCTGACGCAGAAATCCACTCGGAAGGGTTCCGGCAGACGCGTGAAGCGCGCCGCAGCGCGCTGGTCGAGGATTATGTCGAGCTCATCGCCGACCTGATCGAGGACGGCAACGAGGCGCGCCAGGTCGACATCGCGGCACGGCTCGGCGTCGCCCAGCCGACGGTGGCGAAAATGCTGACGCGGCTGTGCGCAGACGGGCTGGTCTCCCGGAAACCCTATCGCGGCGTGTTCCTGACCGATGCCGGGCGGAAGGTTGCGGAAGAGAGCCGCATTCGCCACCAGACGGTCGAGGCTTTCCTGCGCTCGCTCGGCGTCAGCGCCGAGACGGCGCGCATCGACGCCGAAGGCATCGAGCACCATGTCAGCGCCGAGACGCTCGAAGCCTTTCGCAAGGCAATAATCGCCGCCCGCTGATTGATCGAAGCGATATGCAGTGCGACTGACCTGCTCACTCGTTCGTATCCTGCACCCAGTTGCGCGGGTGACCATCGACGCGAAACTGGAAGATGAAATAGGGTGGGATGCAAGTGCCCTTGCCGGGCTTTGCTTCCGGCAGATCGTCAAAACCGGCGGTGCAGATATAGTCCTCGCGGCAGGGATGGGCCTTGTCGCAAGCACGCAGGCCAGCGGTCTTGGTGAATTCCCTGGTGCAGAATTCGTGGTCCTTGCCGGAGCCTATGCAGTCGTTGAAGCCGGTCTTGGCGAGGCGGCCGCAGCTTGCCTCGTCGGGCAGCTTTTCGCAGGTCGCCTTGCGCAGCATGCCGCCGGGAAAGCCGCCAGTCTTCTGCTCGGGATTATCGTAACGCTGGCGCGCCGCGCCATAGCCGGCGAGCTTTATCGGCGGTTTTCTATCCCTGGCCGGGTCGATGGCGCAGGCCTTCGCGGTTGCCGGTGACAGACGGCAATATTGGTCGTTGCCCCATTTCGACATCCTGATCTCGCCGAACTCCACCGGATCGCCAACCGCGGTGCCGGCCTCGCTGACGCAGGTACCAAAGCCCGGATGGATGGCGCTCTCGTGGACCCCGGCGCAACGCAGGCCTTCGTCGCAGGTCCAGTCTACGAAACTTGGGTCGGTGCCGCGATAGCAGGTCGAGCCCCATCCATTGTAGAGATCGGTGCCTTTCAGCGCTTCGGCGTATTTTGCCTCCTGACGGCCGGCAAAGCCGCGGCTGAAATCCGGGCGTCTACCAGCGGCGAACGACTCGACAATGGCGCGGCGGCGCGGCAGGTCGGCAAAAAACACAGCCGAGCCCGGCACGAACACCGCGTTGCGGCGCGGTTCGCTGGCCGGGTCGGCGCCGGTGTAATGGAACCCGGCGATGCCGTGCGTCTGGTGACAGCCGGTGCATGTCATCTCGTTGAGGCGCAGATTGAAGCCGGCCACCGATTTGACGGTGCGAAGCGTATTGCCCTTGGCGACATAGACCTTGAGCGCTTTGTCGATAGCATCGTCATCGAGCAGCCCAAAAGCCAAATTGTTTTGCGACCGGCTCATACCGCCGGGTGCCACCGAAACCGCGGTGGTCGCGAGGAATTTTTCGTCGATCACCAGGCGGCCACGGTCGAGATCATAGATGTTGCGGTCGGTGAGCAGCCATCTTTCGAAGGTTTGCCTGTCGGCCAGCACCAGCTTGCGGTCGATCTGGTTCTCCATTTTCGCTTCCTGGAAAATGGCTTTGGCCGGGTCCCACTTGAATATCTTCAACAGATACTCAGCGTGGCCGCCGAAATCGCGCCGGCTCGAAGCCGATAGGCGCACGACCTGCATGTTGAGCTCGAGCCGCATGATCTGCGAAGAATTCAACATCGCGCTGGAAAGCGGGCCTTCTTCCGAGCGCAGCCAGACCGCCAGTTGATCCGGCTCCAGATTCTTCTGCCCGGCGACAAGCCAGCGCTTCGCCACGTCCGCGCAGGAACCGTTAGCCGAGCGCGGACGGTCCTTCGAGGCGCGAGTCTGTGCCGAAGCCGGTATGGCGTTGAAGACCAGGCTCAGGGTCAGCGGCAGGCGCGACGAGATGCGTTGCCCAGGCTTCTCCTCGACCGAATAGTGGAAGCGGTAGATCAGCCTGATCTCGCCGCATTCGGTGTGGCCGAGATAGCCGCGATCCATGCGATTGACGATGCCGGTCAGGTCCAGCGTCGAACCGTCGTCGTCGATGTAGTTCGGATTGAACTTCTGGGTGATGTCTTTCGAGTTTGCCAGAGCGGCTACATAGGAGTCGGGGCTGTTCCTTGGTTCGTCTACGATCTGCTGTTTGACGGCGTTGCGGACCGGGCTCAGCGCGCGCACCGAAAACAGCCCGCGATTGTCGACGTCGCGTGTCAGTCCGAGCGCTGGCCCAAGCAGACGGCTGATCGATAGCCCGCCGCGCTCGAGCGCCTGCAAGGTCTCGGGATCGGTGATTGCGACACTGGAATCGAGAGTGACGGCGCTGGCCGGCGCGGGGCCTAGGCAAGACAATGCCGCAAACAGCAACAGAACCCGCCCGATCATCCGCAAGCGCCCCCTCGCTTCCACAGCCACGGTGGATGCTACAGACCTTGCGACGTCTAAGCCAGAGCAGACCCGCGTCAGCCGGCATTGCTTGTTAGCGCGAAAAATACTGTGACTTGGCGTAACCATTGGGATAATTGTTTGCTGGGTTGGAACCGGCCTGGACATCGGCGGGTTGATTGCAAACATGCATCACGGGGGTTGCCATGCTCTGGAAGGGCCGTCGTCAGAGTGACAATGTCGAGGACGAGCGCGGCCAGAGCGGCGGGCTTGGCGGCGGGCCGGGGCAGTTTCGCATCCCGATCGGAGGTCGCGCCGGCGGCGGCGGCATGTCGGGCATTATCATCGTAGGATTGATTTTCCTGGCAGGGTGGTATTTCGGCTTCGACCCGAGTCAGATCCTCGATAACAGCGGCTTGCAGCCCGGCGGCGGCGGCCAGATCACCGACAATAGCGGCGAGCAAGGCGGCGGTACCGGTGCGCCGGCCTCCGACGAGATGAAGCAGTTCGTGTCGACCGTGCTGGCCGAGACCGAGGATACCTGGACTGGTATTTTCCAGTCCGAGGGCCTGACCTATCAAGATCCAAAACTGGTCCTGTTCAGCGGCCAGATTCGCTCCGCCTGCGGTTCGGCCTCGTCAGCGGCCGGACCATTCTACTGTCCCAACGATCGCAAGGTCTATCTCGATACCACCTTCTTCCAGCAACTCGATCAGCAGTTCGGTGCCTCGGGCGATTTCGCACAGGCCTATGTTATTGCGCATGAGGTCGGCCATCACGTGCAGAACCTCGTCGGCATCCTGCCCAAATTCAACCAGATGCGGCAGAATATGAGCGAGGCCGACGCCAACCACATGTCGGTGCAGGTCGAGCTGCAGGCCGACTGCTTTGCCGGCATCTGGGCACATTTCACCGGCCAGAAGGGCATTTTGGAACAGGGCGACATGGCGGAGGCATTGAACGCCGCAAAGCAGATCGGCGACGACACGCTGCAGAAGAAGATGCAGGGCTACGTCGTGCCGGAAAGCTTCAACCACGGCACGTCGCAGCAGCGGCAGGCCTGGCTGGCGCGAGGCTTCCAGAACGGCAAGCTTTCGGACTGCGACACGTTCAACAATCCGATCTGAGCCGACGGTTTTCTCGCGAATCCGAGAGACTGGATAGCAGTCAGGGGATGTCAGGATGAAAACACCCTGCCCGTTCCCTCATTGTTCCCAGCGATGTGTTCGCCTATAAGGTGCGTTCGCCTTCGCCCCGGGCGGCCCGAGGAGATATCATCATGATAGACCCCAAAACCGCCAGGCGGGGCCTTGCGCTTGTTTTCACCACCCTGCTGCTCGACATCATCGGCTTCGGCATCATCATGCCGGTGCTGCCGGCCTATCTCAGGGAATTGACCGGCGTCGGCATCAGTGAGGCGGCTATCGAGGGCGGCTGGCTGTTCTTCGCCTATGCGGCGATGCAGTTCATTTTCGCACCTGTGATGGGCGGGTTGAGCGACCGGTTCGGGCGGCGGCCGATTCTGCTCGCCTCGGTGCTGACGTTTTCCATCGACAATCTGATCTGCGCTATCGCCTGGTCCTATCCGATGCTGTTCATCGGCCGGGTGCTGGCCGGCATTTCCGGCGCCAGCTATTCCACGACATCGGCATTCATTGCCGATATCTCGACCGACCAAAATCGTGCGAAGAATTTCGGGCTGCTCGGCATTGCTTTCGGCGTCGGCTTCGTCATCGGGCCGGTCCTGGGCGGGTTGCTCGGCACGTTCGGGCCGCGCGTTCCGTTCTATTTCGCTGCCGGGCTTGCCTTCGTAAACTTTTTGATCGCGCTGTTTCTGTTGCCGGAAACGCTCGATAGCAAGCATCGTCGCCGCTTCGAGTGGAAACGCGCGAACCCGGTCGGCACGCTCGTCCAGATGCGCAACTACGAAGGCATCGGCTGGATCGGGCTTGTCTTCTTTCTGATGACGCTGGGGCACATGATGTATCCTGCGGTCTGGTCGTTCGTCTCCAGTTATCGCTATGGCTGGAGCGAACAACAGATCGGCTTCTCGCTCGGCGCCTTCGGCCTGTGCGGGGCTATCGTCATGGCGACGGTCCTGCCGCGCGTGATCCCCAAGCTCGGTGAGTGGAAGACGGCGGTAATCGGTCTGGCATTTACCGCACTCAGCGCCTTCGGCTACGCCTTCGCGTCGCAAGGCTGGATGATCTATGCAGTGATCGTCGTCGGCTGCCTCGAGGCGTTGGCCGATCCGCCGCTCAGGAGCCTTGCCGCCGCCAAGGTGCCGCCTTCGGCACAAGGCGAACTCCAGGGCGCGATGACCTCGATCTTCTCGATCACCTCGATCATCACGCCGCTGCTTTATACGGCGATCTTTTCCTGGTTCACGGGGCCGAACGCGCCCGTGACCTTCGGCGGCGCACCCTACCTGCTCGGCGCGATTTTCCTGACGCTGGCGCTCATCGTCTTCGTCACGAAAGTAGCCAAGCCGGCGGCGCTCAGAAACGTCACGTCCGGCGTTGCTGAAGACGGAGCACAGATATGAGCCATGACGGCCGCATAGCCCTGACCAAGGACGGGCTGTGGAGACCGATCCGGCCAACGAAATGCCCGTCACACTGGTTCTTCGGGAGCCTTCTTCTCTTTGCGCGACTTAAACAGACCGGTTGACCGGTTTTAATGGCTTCATTGAAAAAAGGCGATAGGAATGAGGGCAACAATGCAACTCCGGTAATCGCGCGGTCCGGCCTCGAGGCATTCGCGCCGCATTTTGTAACTCTGACCATTCGAACTCCCGCCCTAGTTTACGTCAGAAGCAACAAACGCGGGACCTGGATCGAAGACGAGAGGAGAGCAACATGTTGAACCGGATACTTCATCGCGCGGCGCTCATGGCTGTGGCTGTCTGCGCGGTGCTCGTTGTAGTGGCGGCTCATGCAGCGCCTGCTGGACGGGCAGGTCAGGTGCCGCCCGGGTTCACCTCGGCCAAAGCCGCGGTGAACGGCAGCAGCATGCACTACCTGCGTGGCGGGCACGGACCAGCCCTTATCCTGGTGCATGGATTTCCGGAAGATTGGAACGAATACCAGGCCGTCATGCCGAGACTGGCGCAACGCTTCACCGTCGTTGCCGTCGACCTGCCCGGCATAGGCCGCTCGGAGCCTGCCAGGGGCGGCTATGAAGCCGCCAATCTTGCGGCGCAGATCCATGGGCTTGCCGACGCTCTGCATCTGGAAAAACCCTATGTGGTGGGTCACGACCTCGGCGGCATCGTCACCTATGCCTATGTCAGGCGCTTTCCCGACACGCTGCGCGGTGCGATGATCCTCGATGTTCCGATGCCCGGCATCGACGGCTGGGACAAGGCGATGTCGGGCACGTGGCATATCGGTTTCATCCAGGCGCCCGGCGGCCTCGCCGAAAAGGTGGTTCCCGGTCGGCAGGCCGCCGTGCTTGGCTGGTTCCTCGACTTCGGCAAGTTCACCAGGCAGGAACGCAAATACTATTTTCGCATCTATCGAGCGCCTCAACTGCATGCCGCGTTCGAGATCTACCGCGCCTTCCCCAGCGATGCCGAATGGAACGCCGCCCAGACGGCGCCGAGCACCGTTCCGCTCGTCATCGCCTTCGGCCAGAAGTCCCCCTTTGTTGCGCTGCTGCCGACCTTCCTCGCCGGCTACCGCGCCAAGGGCATGAGCCATGTCGAGCGCGCCGAGATCCCCGATGCGAGCCACTATGTGCTGGCCGACAATCCTGATGCGGTTGCCGAGCTGATCGAGAAGCGGGCCGGCGCCGGCGCGCCATGACCGGGATCAGCTAAAACCAAGGGAGAAGAAGCCGCAAACCAGTGTAGCATCACCTGGTGCTCAATCCATTCGCTTGGAATGTCGAGCGCCTTGACCAGCATTGCACCTCTCTGCGCCGATAGTTTGCGGTGATTGGACCCCAGGTCCGACAGAAAACCCTGGCTGACGCCGATCATGGCCGCCAAATCGGCTTGCGTCAGCCGCCACCAGTTGCGCAGCGCCTTGAGCCGGCTGGAGCCCCGCAAGATGTCCATGGTCACGTCCGCGGGCAGTGCCCTTTCCGCTCGGAGATCGGCCTTACGCTCGTCGTAGATCGCCGCATCGGCAGCGTCTTCCAGAGCTTCTTCGGCGGCACGCAAAAGGATCTCGTAATCCGCCTTGGGATAACGACCAGTTCCTCGCCGGTTGGGGTCTTGATAATTTGCGGGGCGTTCATGGTGTTCTGTCCTACTATGGCCGACGGTAGGTTGTCGTTTCGCGTGTGCCGACATAGATCGCAAGGATCGTGGCGCGGTCTTCGTCAAATATGACTCGGTAGCGACCCGATCCGAAGTCTGTAACCTTTCCTGCCGACAAGACGCTTGGTATCTCCGCGACCGCCGACTGCGTAAGAAATCGGACCTTCCGAGACCTGCTCGCGGACGTCCGGCGGCAAGTTGTCCAGATCACGCGCCGCCGAAATATTATAGCTGATGCATCCGCTTGGTCAGCGCTCGGCCAGTGCCGGCTCGCCACGCTTTTCGCGGATCAGGTTGACGAAACGGCGGAACAGATAGTGCGAATCCTGCGGGCCGGGCGAGGCTTCGGGATGATGCTGGACCGAGAAGACCGGCTTGCCGGTGAGCGCGATGCCGCAATTCGAACCGTCGAATAGCGAGACATGGGTTTCCTCGACGCCGCTCGGCAATGAGTCGGCGTCGACGGCAAAGCCGTGGTTCATCGAGACGATCTCGACCTTGCCGGTGGTGTGGTCCTTGACCGGATGATTGGCGCCGTGGTGGCCCTGATGCATTTTTGCGGTCTTGCCGCCCAGCGCCAGCGCCAGCATCTGGTGGCCGAGGCAGATGCCGAACAGCGGGATATCGGTCTTCAACAGATCCTGGATGACCGGAACGGCGTAGTCGCCGGTGGCTTCCGGATCGCCGGGGCCGTTGGATAGAAAGATGCCATCGGGCCGCATCGCCAGGATCTCCTCGGCTCCGGTCTTGGCCGGCACCACGGTAACCCTGGCGCCGAGGCCGGCAAGCAGGCGCAATATGTTGCGCTTGACGCCATAATCGATGGCAACGACGTGCATCGACGGGTCGGCCTGTTCGCCAAAGCCCTCGTTCCAGGCCCAGGGTGTCTCGCGCCAGACCGAGGATTGGCCGGAGGTGACCTCCTTGGCCAGATCAAGCCCGATAAGCCCCGACCATGCGGCGGCGCGGCGCTTGAGGTCTTCGATGTCGAAGATACCGTCTGGGGCGTGCGCGATAACGGCATTGGGCATGCCCTTTTCGCGGATCAGCGCGGTCAGCGCGCGCGTGTCGATGCCCGAAAGTGCAACGATGCCGCGCTTCTTCAGCCACTGGTCGAGACCGGTTCCGGCGCGGTAATTCGACGGGTTGGTGACATCGGCCTTGAACACGGCGCCGACGGCGCCGGCGCGGGCCAGCGGATTGAGATCCTCGATGTCTTCGTCATTGGTGCCGATATTGCCGATATGCGGGAAGGTGAAGGTGACGATCTGGCCGGCATAGGACGGGTCGGTGAGGATCTCCTGATAGCCGGTCAGCGCAGTGTTGAAACAGACCTCGGCGACGGCGGAGCCGGAAGCGCCCAGACCACGGCCCTCGATGACGGTGCCGTCGGCCAGCACCAGCAGAGCGGTCGGCTTGTCGGTGGCCCAAGGGGGGGTCGATGCGGCGGTCATCGTTGCCATGGCGGCACTCCTAAAGGCTGCGCCCCTCAATCGGCGCAACAAAAAGCGCGAAGCGGCAATCTCACAGCCTCGGCGCGCTAACTTTTTCACTTGTGCATGTCGTTGCCCCAAAACCGCTACGCACTTTTGGGCGACGTGCACTAGAATTCAATTCATGCAAGGCACAGTACATAGGGGAAGGCGCCAAGGCGGTCAATGATGCCGCGCCGTACGTGCCTGGATTTATTTCGTCGAACAATATCAGGGATTTGCCGGACATAGTCGAATTTGCCTTGGGCTTTCGGCACGGCTATTGTCCACCGCATTCGAAGGAGAAGCACCATGCGAGGCAAAATCGCCGAATCCCTGAAGAGCGCGATGAAGGCGCAGGACAAGCGCCGGTTGCCGACATTGCGGCTGATCCAGGCGGCCATTCATGATCGCGACATCGCCAATCGCGGGGCCGGCAAGGAGCCGACCAGCGAAGATGAGATCCTGCAGATCCTGGCCAAGATGGTGAAGCAGCGTGAGGAATCGGCCAAAGCGTTCGATGACGGCAAGCGGCCGGAACTTGCCGCGCAGGAGCGCGACGAGATGGCCATCATCCGCGACTTCCTGCCGACGCAACTGGGCCAGGCCGAGACGGAAAGCGCCGTCCGTTCCGCCATCGCCGAGACAGGTGCTAGCGGCGTCAAGGACATGGGCAAGGTGATGGCGGCGCTCAAGGAGAAATACGCCGGCCAGATGGATTTCTCCAAGGCGAGCGGCATCGTCAAGAGCCTGCTTCAGTAGGGATTTTTCCCGCCTTAGCGGTGCTCATGAGACTCGAAGAGACCATCGCGAGGAGCCAGGCTAGGAGCGGGCGGAGCGGACGGCAGTTCGCACCGACATGTTCATCGCCACGGCCGCGCGAATGAACCTGTATGTTCGACGTCTGGCGTCTCACGACGGCATCGATGCGGCGAGCTTTTTGCTTGTTAGGCCTCGTGCCGATGCCGGGCGGCAACCTCTCAAGTCGAGGAGGAACCTTCCTCCCTCCGGACACGTTTGCGAGAAGATCATGCGAAAATGGAGCTTCGATTTGGCGGCGCGTTTGTTGAATATTGTCGGTGCGGCCACGAGTGCCGGCGCCTATTCGCCGGGTCAGGAACAGGCCCCCGCGGCCTTTCGGCGAAATGGGCTCGCAGAAGCGATCACGAACCGAGGCAGATCCATCAGGGATCGTGGCGATGTTGCATCGTTCCGATGGCGACCGGACCCTTCGCGGTCGCAGGCTATGAACCTGGAAGCCGTGCGCGACGCCTGTGAGTTGGTCGCAAGCCACGTAGCGACGGCGATCGCAGCGCAGGAAGACGTGCTTGTTTTAGGTGGCGATTGTACTGTGGAACTGGGGACGGTCGCCGGGGCGAATGCGGCCGGCGCGCGGATCGGACTCGTTTACATTGACTTCGACGCCGATCTCAACACACCTGACACGAGCGACGGCGCCTTGGACTGGACCGGCGTCGCCCATCTGCTCAATATCCATGGATGCGAGCCTTCGCTCGCGAGGCTCGGCCCGACCCGCCCGATGCTCGTGCCTCAGCAACTCCTCTATTTCGGCATCGAGAACATCACCCCGCCCGAAGCGGCCGTGATCGGAAATCACGCGATCAAGATCATATCGCGTGAGGAAGCTTTGAGTGACATCGAGGCGGCGTCGGCGCGCGCGGCCGAATGGGCGGCGCGCTTTGACTGCGTGCTTATCCACTTCGATGTCGATGTGCTCTCCTTTATCGATTTTCCGATTGCGGAGAATGTGCGCCGTTGCGACGGTCTCAAACTGGAGCAAGTCGCCTTTGTGCTAAAGCAACTGACAGCCCTGCCGCAATGGCGCGGCCTGACCATCACAGAAGTTAATCCGGCCCATGCGCCAGACGAGTCCGCAGCATTCGCACGCTTGAATGAGATGCTTGCAGACGCCCTTGGATAGTTCGAGATCCATCTCACGGTCGTTCGCGGGCAATTGGCCGGCTTGCCTCATCCAAGCGGAGCCAGCCTTATGCGCCCGGTCGCAATCATTGCGCGACATGGGCGCAATGCGGAAAACTTGGGAATTACGGTCGATGGCGGGGCAGTTTTGTCGTAGTCGCTACAGCCGCAAGCCCGCCTTTGAGGGCCGACAGCCAAAAGCTCGCGCTCATGATCGAACTCGTCAAACCGGCGTTTGAACACCTGCCGTCCTACAAGGCGGCCCTCGAGCGCGGCTGGTCGCCGGACAATGTGCGGCTGCTCGACGCGACGCGCGAGCAGCTTGCGGCTATCGAAAAGGATCCAGCGACTTTCCTTGCCGATCTCGACGATCCTGATGGCAAGGGACCGCCGATCGTCTTGCCGGACGGTTCGACGGTGCCGCGCTGCCTGGATTTCGGCGCTGGATCTGGGACGGGGAAGTCTCAGGCTCGATCGGCTTGCGCTGGCAGCCCGGAACCGCGGCGCTGCCATCGCACGTGCTCGGCCACATCGGCTATGCGGTGGTGCCGTGGAAACGGGGATGCGGCTATGCGACGGAGGCGCTGCGGCTCATGCTGGAGGAGGCGAGGGCGGTTGGCCTGCCCTTCGTCGAAATCACCTGCAAGCCTCACAATGTGCCCTCGCAGAAGGTCGTTCTGGCCAATGGCGGCGGGCTCGTCGGGCGTTTCTTCGAGGATGCTTCCTATGGCGGCGCGGAAAGCCTGCGTTACCGGATCGATCTGTAGCCCTATTCGGCGGCAGCCGGCAGCGGCGGCGCCGCCCGGCTCCGCCATTCCCAGACATGCGAGGCAAGCGCAACCGCGACCGCGACCAGCATGGCGATCGCGCCAACCACCGGCAGGCTGCGATAGCCATAGCCGGCATTGAGCATCGCCGCGCCGAGCGATGCGGCGAGCGCGATGCCGACATTGAAGCCCGACGGAATGAGCGACGAGGCGAGATTGGAGGCGTCCGCGGTCCAGGTCAGGATGCGAGTCTGGATCGGCGTGCCGATGGCGAAGTTGAGGCCGCCCCAGACGAAGATCGCCATCACCATCGGCAGTGGGTAAGAACTGACGGCGTAGATCAAGGCGAGCACTACCGCCTGCAGGAAAAGCATGACGATGAGCGACGGCATCAGCTTCCAGTCGGCGAGGCGCCCGCCGACGAAGACGCCGATCGTCGCGCCGACACCGTTGAGCAGGAGCACCCAAGGTATCCATTTCTCGTCGAGGCCGGTGAGCTCGAGCAGCGTCGGCGTGATGTAGGTGAACAGGCCGAACTGGCCGATCATCAGCATCAACATCATGATGAGCGAGGTCCAGACCTGCTGGCGTGCGAGCACGCGTACCTCGCTGCCAAGGCTGACGGACGGGCTCGACGATCCTGTCTTGCGCGGCAGCAGGGCGCCGATGGCGGCGAAGGCCACCACGCCGAGAGCGCACATCACCCAGAATGTCGCACGCCATCCCCAGATGTTGCCGATTGCCGTGCCGGCCGGAACGCCGATGACATTCGATACGGTGAGGCCGGACAGGATCAGCGCCACCGCCATGCCGCGCTGGTCTTCGCGCACGAGGCCGACGGCCACCACCATGGCAACGCCGAAATAGGCGCCGTGTGCCACGGCCACCGCAATCCGCAACAGCAGCATCGAGGCGAAGTCGGGCGCCAGCGCGCAGGCCGCCTGGCCGATGGTAAAGGCTGCAGTCAGTCCAAGCAGCAGGGCCTTGCGGGAGAACCTTTTGGTGGCGAGCGCCAGCAGCGGGCCGCCGACTGCAATGCCGCCGGCATAGCCGGAAACGAGATAGCCGGCGGTCGGGATCGCGACGCCAAGGCCATCCGCCACCTGCGGCAGCACGCCGGCGATGACGAATTCGGTGGTGCCGAAGGCGAAGGCGGCAATGAACAGGGCAATGAGGGGAAGCATGGCGGGAAGGCGATCCTCGGATAAGGTGACCTCAAACCACGGATAAGGGCACTGGGCAATTCAGAAATTGGCGACGCCGCTTTAGATTTTCTTTGTCACCGGTCAGGTGCCGGCCGCGGCGGCAAGAGCTACGCGGCCGCCTTCCTTCCGTAAGGAATTTTCAGCCACGCCCGCTCATGAAGGTAGTAGAGCAGCGACTTGGTGACGACCTCGGTCAGGCCGATGGCCGCGGCGAGCTTGATGCTTCCCGTCACGACGAGCGAAATGATCATCGTGTCGATGGTACCGGTGACACGCCAGGAAAGCGCCTTGGCGAAGCTGCGAGAATGGGTGTCCATCGACTTTCCTTCCGGTAGATCTGGCGATCTTTAGCCGACAGACAGGAGGTGGCGCAAAGGTAATTTTGCGCATTGGCTCACAGCATAGGCGAGCTTCTGAAGCTACCGGCCTGTGGACGCAATCTATCCGGCCTTCAGCCGCGAACCGGTTAGCAGGCCGCGTTCCTCAAGCACGGGATAGGCCATCGAGGCGAGCAGCGAGTTGATCTGCTTGAGGTCGCGAATGGTGTCGAGATGGATGGAGCTGGTCTCGACGCTCTTGGCGGTGCCGTCGCGCAGCCGCACGAAATGGCTCTGGCTGGTTTCCTTCTCGCGGTCGCGCAGCCGGTCCTTTTCCAGCACCAACTGGCGAGCGGTCTCCGGATCGCGGGACACCAGGACGTTGAAGGCTAGCCTGGCATTGGCAAGCACCAAGGCGTGGAAGGCGCAAAGCTCGCGCCAGCCTTCCGGCGTGAACTCCAGTCCGCGCTCGAATTTCTTCTTCACGTGGACCAGCATGTTGCGCACGATGATGTCGCCGACCTGCTCCAGCTTGACGCAGGCGCCGATCAACTCCTGGCAACGCAGGGCCTCGTCCTCGCTCAGCGGGTTCTTGGTGACCTTGGCGAGATAGAGCTTGATCGCCGCGTGCTTCCTGTCGACACGGTCGTCGAGCGCGGCCAGCGCGCTGATCTTGTCGGCGTCGGCGCTCTCGTAGAGTTCGATGATCCGTTTCAGCATGATCTCGACCGTTTCGCAGACCCGCACCACCTCGCGGGTGGCATTGGCGAGTGCTTGGCTCGGCACGTCGAGCGCACTTTCGTTGAGCGCCGAAAGCTCGATGACGTCGAGCGCGTTGGCGGGCTGGGGCCTGGTGCCCAGCGCCACGATCTTTTCCGAGGCACGATAGACCAGGCGCGCCAGCGGCAGGCCGGCGATCAGGATCAGGATGTTGAAGACGATGTGGGCATTGACGATCTGCTCGGGCACGGTGCTGCCCAAGAAGGCGACTGGCGGCTTGAACGATAGAAACAGGATCAGCATGATCAGCGAACCCATGCCGCGCATCAGGAGATTGCCGATCGGCACGATGCGAACACCGGGTTCTGCGTTGCGGGTTAGAAGCGGCGCGATGATCGAAGAGCCGAGATTGACGCCGAGCACCAGCACGATGCCGAGTTCGGGCGGGATGAAACCGCGGCCGGCGAGCGTCACCATAAGCAGCACCGCGGCGATCGAGGAATGGAACAGCCAGGTGACCAACGCCGCCAGAAGGTAGGCGGTGACCGGATCGCCCGAGAAGTAATCGACGATGAGCGGCATCAGCGTGCTCTGGCGCAGCGGCTCCGACGCCTGGCCGATCATCTCCAGCGACAGAAGCAGCAGGCCGATGCCGACCAGGATGCGGCCGAACTGGCGCCAGTCGCGCCGCTCGGTGGCCATGAACATGACGGTGCCGGCGACCAGGCAGACCGGTACCAGCAGCGACAGATCGAAGGTAAGCAGCTTGACCACCAGCGCCGAGCCGATCTCGGCACCGCGCACCGCAAGCTGGCCCGACATGCCGCTGACAATGCCGGAGCCGGCGAATGAGCCGACCAGCAAGGTAACGGCGGTCGAGCTTTGCAGCGCGACCGCCAGGCCGCAGCCGGCCAGAACCGCCATGAAGGGATTGCGCATGGTGGCGCGCAGTTTGTGGCGCAGCACATCGCCATAGGCGCGCTCGACGCCGGTCTTCACCAAACGGGTGGCAAACAGCATCAGTGCGACCGCACCGGCAAGGTGCAGCAAAACGACGGAGCCACTCATGCCAGGCCCCGCAACGCGACAGGTGCCAGCGACGCGGGCGCCGTGACGTCAAGGGGGCAAAAGTGGGCGCGAATCGTGGACATTGCAGAGGTTGATATTACTCCGATTTATTTTAGCCGAATAATAAATTTTGCCCGGTTCGGACGCCTGTTGGCACGCGACGGGGCGTGTCGGAAATGGATGGCTGACAAAATGGTTGCATTGGCTGCCAGGCTGCGGACGGTCACGCAGCCCAGCCCGAATGATCGCTTTAAAGATAGCACTGAATTAGGCGTTCTAAATGTAAGAAATCATTACGAAAACGTAATCTCTCTGTTCAGTTTCGGTTCATCCTTCCGGCTCTATTCCGTAGCCATCGACAACCAAGGAGTACCCGCTATGAAACGCATCGTTCTTTCCGCCATTGCCTTCTCGATGCTGGCTGCAACGGCCTTGCAGGGCCAGGCTGCACCGCTGAACCCACCAAACGCACCGCAGTCGAACTACAACCAGGTCGACTGGCAAAAGCCCGGCAGGCATGTCGACGTGAACAAGCATGTCGAGGTGAACAAGCGCGTCGTAGTGACGAAGAAGATCGTCGTGAAGCGCAGCCATTGGCGCAACGGCCAGAGATATTCGAGCTGGAAGCGTCACCAGCCGATCCGCGACTATCGCCACTATGGCCTGCGCCGTCCCGGTCCCGGACAGGAGTGGATCCGGGTCGGCAACGACTATCTGTTGGTCAGCGTTCTCTCCGGCCTGATCTTCGGCGCCATCGCCGCGCAGTAGGTGCGGAACGGCTGACCGGCGCTGCGCCGGATTAGATCGAGAAGGCGGCCCGCAGGCCGCCTTCTCTTTTTGGCCTGTGAAAACCGGGTATGGTTCCGCATTAGGAGTCGTCGGGCTTGGCCCGTGTGATTATATGGAGGCCAAACGAGCTGTCCCTCATGCGCTTTCCGCCTGCTTTCCTCGACGAGATCCGCGACCGCGTGCCGATTTCTTCGGTGATCGGCCAGCGCGTCGCGTGGGACAGGAAGAAAACCAATGCGCCGCGCGGCGATTATTGGGCGTGCTGTCCGTTCCATGGCGAGAAGAGCCCGTCCTTCCATTGCGAGGACAAGAAGGGCCGCTATCACTGTTTCGGCTGCTCGGTTTCGGGCGACCATTTCAAGTTCTTGACCGAACTCGACGGGATGAGCTTTCCCGAGGCCGTCGAGAAGATCGCCGACATGGCCGGCGTGCCGATGCCGGTTCGCGACGCCGATGAGGAACGGCGCGAAAAGGAACGCGCCAGCCTGACCGATGTCATGGAGATGGCGACGGTGTTCTTCCAGGAACGGCTGCAGGGACCGGAAGGCGCAAAGGCCCGCGCCTATCTGCGCGACCGGGGACTGACACCGGCGACGCAGCAGTCTTTCCGCCTCGGCTATGCCCCCGACAGCCGCAATGCGCTGAAGGAGCATCTTGCCGCCAAGGGCGTCCCCAAGGTCGACATCGAGGCGTGCGGGCTGGTGCGCCATGGCGACGACGTCCCGGTTTCCTACGATTGGTTCCGCGACCGCATCATGTTCCCGATCCCGGATTCCAGGGGCAAGATAATCGCCTTCGGCGGGCGGGCGCTGGCGCCGGATGCGCTGGCCAAATATATGAACTCGCCCGATACGGAGCTCTTCCACAAGGGCAACGTGCTCTACAATTTCGCTCGTGCGCGGCAAGTGCTGGGAAAGGGGGCGCTGGGAAAGGGGGCGCTGGCCAAGGGCGGCACGGTCATTGCCGTCGAAGGCTACATGGATGTGATCGCGCTGGCGCAGGCCGGCTTCGAAAACGTGGTGGCGCCGCTCGGCACCGCATTGACTGAAAACCAGCTCGAACTTCTATGGCGCATGGCCGGCGAGCCAGTGCTGTGCTTCGACGGCGACCAGGCCGGGTTGAAGGCAGCGTGGCGCGCCGCCGACATGGCGCTGCCGGCGGTCCAGGCGGGCCGCTCCGTGCGCTTCGCCCTGTTGCCGGAGGGCAAGGATCCCGACGATCTGGTCAAGGGTGACGGACCGGATGCGTTCCGCGCCGTGCTTTCCGAGGCGCGGCCGCTGGCCGACCTCTTGTGGATGCGCGAGACGGCCGGCGGCATCTTCGACACGCCGGAACGGCGGGCCGAGCTCGAAAAGAGGCTGCGCGAACTGACCAGCCGTATCCGCGACGAGAGCCTTCGCTATCACTACCAACAGGAAATGCGCGAGCGGGTGCAGAGCTTCTTCGGTGCCCAGCGCGGACGCCAAGGGCGTCAGGACGGACGGCCCGGCGAACGTTTCCAAGGCAAGGGTTCAGCACCCGGCGGACAGTTTGCGCGCGGCGGCAATGCCGGTGGGCGCACCGCGATCACCGAAAGCCTCGGTCGCTCGGCGTTGGTCAAGCGCGGCGGCGAGGGCATGTCGGTACGCGAGGCGACGATCATTGCGGCCCTCGTCAACCATCCCGTGCTGATCGACGAGAATTTCGCCCATGTCGAGTTCCTCGATCTCGCCAACTCCGATCTGAAGCGGCTGCATGCGGCGATCCTCGACGCCATGGCGCATGATATGGCGAATGACCGCGGCGCGGTGATCGCGACGATCGAGCGGGCCGGCTGCGGCGAGATATGGCAGCGCGCGATCGCGCTGATCAAACGTGCGCGGCAATGGCCGGCGCTGGAAACGGCGGCACTCGACGATGCCCGCGATGCGTTCAGCCAAGCTCTCCACTTGCAGCGTAGCGCGCGCACCTTACATAAGGAGCTGAAGCAGGCGGAAGCAGCGCTCGCCAGCGACCCCACGGACGAAAACTACCGGCACCTGGTCGAAATCCAGGCGCAATTTCGTGATGTGCAGGCAACGGAAGCGCTGATCGAAGGGTTTGGCGTATCGTCGGGCAGGGCTGGGCGCGTTTAGATCGAAGCCTCCAGAAGACTGAATGTAAGGACGTGCTTGCGCGTCGAATCAAGCGTGCGGCGCTCTAAGTCGGGTAATTGATTCGCTTTTTTCATGCGAATCATGCGAGAGGCGCTTGACCTTCCGGCAGAATGGCGGAATCAGGTCGATTCGAAACGTTAACCCGCCCCGGCATCGACGGGAATGCAGCGATGTAAGGTACTGATCACTGGACAGGCAGTCAGCTTGCCACAGATATCAGGGTTAATCTGGACTTAACGAGAGATGCAGTTACTGGCCCGGTAAAGCGCGTTCTGGAAAGAGCGCATCCAATTTGACCGGACCGGCAGCTTACGCGGCTTGATACTCAGCCGCTTGGAGAAGATAAAGACTATGGCGACAAAAGAAAAGGAAGAAGTCGAGACCGAACGCGAGGCCGCGACCGATGGCCCTCTGCTCGACCTTTCCGACGATGCTGTCAAGAAGATGATCAAGGCCGCCAAGAAGCGCGGCTATGTCACCATGGACGAGCTGAATTCGGTGCTGCCCTCGGAGGAAGTGACCTCCGAGCAGATCGAGGACACGATGGCCATGCTTTCCGACATGGGCATCAACGTGGTCGAGGACGACGAGCAGGGCGAGGAGCCCGAAGCCGCCGATACCGCCGCTGACGCCGAGGAGGATGCCAACGAGCTGGCTGAGCAGACCGGCACCGCCGTCGCCGCCACCACGACCAAAAAAGAGCCGACCGACCGCACCGACGATCCGGTCCGCATGTATCTGCGCGAGATGGGCTCGGTGGAGCTTCTGTCGCGCGAGGGCGAAATCGCGATCGCCAAGCGCATCGAGGCCGGCCGCGAGACGATGATCGCGGGCCTCTGCGAAAGTCCGCTGACCTTCCAGGCCATCATCATCTGGCGCGACGAGCTCAACGAATCGAAGATCCTGCTGCGCGAGATCATCGACCTCGAGGCGACCTATGCCGGGCCGGAGGCCAAGCAGGCGCCGGTGGTCGAGCGTATCGAGGAAGCCAAGACCGAGGAAAAGCCGCGCCGTTCGCGCGAGGACGAGGACGACATCACCAATGTCGGCGGCGACACCCGTGGCCTGGTGGACGACGACGAGGAGGACGATGACGAGGCGAGCCTGTCGCTGGCGGCGATGGAAGCGGAACTGCGCCCGCAGGTGATGGAGACGCTCGACGTCATTGCCGACACCTATAAGAAGCTGCGCAAGCTGCAGGACCAGCAGGTCGAGAACCGGCTGGCCGCCGCCGGCACGCTGTCGCCAAGCCAGGACCGTCGGCTCAAGGAGCTGAAGGACCAGCTGATCAAGGCGGTGAAGTCGTTGTCCTTGAACACGGCGCGCATCGAGGCGCTAGTCGAGCAGCTCTACGACATCAACAAGCGCCTGGTGCAGAACGAGGGCAAGCTGTTGCGGCTGGCCGAAAGCTATGGCGTGCGCCGCGAGGAGTTCCTCAAGGAATATCAGGGCTCGGAGCTCGATCCGAACTGGACGCGTTCGATCGGCAATCTGACCTCGCGCGGCTGGAAGGAGTTCACCAAGAACGAGAAGGACGCCATCCGCGATCTGCGCGCCGAAATCCAGAACCTCGCCACCGAGACGGCGATTTCGATCCAGGAATTCCGCAAGATCGTCAACCAGGTGCAGAAGGGCGAGCGCGAAGCCGCGATCGCCAAGAAGGAAATGGTCGAGGCCAATCTGCGTCTCGTCATCTCCATCGCCAAGAAATACACCAATCGCGGCCTGCAGTTCCTCGACCTGATCCAGGAAGGCAATATCGGCCTGATGAAGGCGGTCGACAAATTCGAATACCGCCGCGGCTACAAGTTCTCGACCTACGCGACATGGTGGATCCGGCAGGCGATCACCCGTTCGATCGCCGACCAGGCGCGCACCATCCGCATTCCGGTGCACATGATCGAAACGATCAACAAGATCGTACGCACCTCGCGTCAGATGCTGCATGAGATCGGCCGTGAGCCGACGCCGGAAGAACTGGCGGAAAAGCTCGCAATGCCGCTGGAAAAAGTGCGCAAGGTGCTGAAGATCGCCAAGGAGCCGATCTCGCTCGAAACGCCGGTCGGCGACGAGGAGGATTCGCATCTCGGCGATTTCATCGAGGACAAGATGGCGATCCTGCCGATCGACGCGGCGATCCAGGCCAATTTGCGCGAGACGACGACGCGCGTGCTGGCCTCGCTGACGCCGCGCGAAGAGCGCGTGCTCAGAATGCGCTTCGGCATCGGCATGAACACCGACCACACGCTTGAGGAGGTCGGCCAGCAGTTCTCGGTCACCCGCGAGCGCATCCGCCAGATCGAAGCCAAGGCGCTGCGCAAGCTCAAGCACCCGAGCCGGTCGCGCAAGCTCAGAAGCTTCCTCGACAGCTGAGTCTGGGTGACGGATAAGCAGTTTAAAGGGCGCCGGTGGCGTCCTTTTCCGTTTGGGCACAGGCGATCACGATTGGACGCGCCGCTCTTGCGGGTCGTGCCCTACGAGAGGATAATTCCGCGACGGATGCATTTTCTGGGCGACAAACCCGGATGCCCGCCCCGGCTGTGACGCCGTGCTCCGTGGCCCCGGAGGGAGGTGTGCCATGACAACTTACATCGTGCTGATCAACTGGACGGAGCAAGGCGCCAAAAACGTGCGCGAGTCGCCGAAGCGGCTCGATGCCGCCAAGAAGCTGTTGGGAGACATGGGCGGGTCCTTCAAGGCATTTTATCTCACCATGGGGGATTGCGACATGGTGGCGGTGGTCGAAGCCCCCGACGATGCCGTACTAGCTCGTTTCTCGCTGATGCTGGCGGCGGGCGGAAACGTCAGGACGCGGACACTCAAGGCTTTCCCGGAGGATGCCTATCGCGAGATCATTACCTCGCTCGGCTGAGTGCCGTGCCTGAAGCGCGTCGCGCTTGAACGGCCTCTTGCGACGCGCTTTACGCTCTTCTTTTTAAACAGGTCGGTATGGCAAACCGCCGCGCACCCTCGGGCCAGGCCCGAGGACATGTTTTTGGGGCGACGTGCATTAGCCGAAGCCGGGACATTCCGCGGTGTCGCGTCACGTTGCGGCGCAACGGCATTTGCTGGATAGTCGTCGCGCGTCCTCCGCTGGTGTTGCGAACCATGGCCAAGCCTCTGCTGACCGTCTGGTACAATACGCGCTGTCCGGTCTGCGATGCCGGCATCAGCCGGCAGAAGCGGCGGCTGATCGAGGCGGTCAAGGCGGGGCGGATCGAATTTCGCGACATCAATGCCGAACCGACGGCGCTGGCCCGCTACGGCATCGGGCTGGAGGATATCCGGCGCCGGCTGCATGCGACCGACGCCGGTGGCAAATTGCTGGTCGGCGCCGATGTTGCCGTTGCGGTTTGGCTGATAACGCCGGGCGAGGGCTGGTTGGCGACGCTGTTCGGCAATCCCGCCACGCTGCCGTTGACGCGCTATGCCTATGATCGCTTCGCCGATCTGCTCTATGCCTGGAACCGCCGCAAAGGCCGTTGGTGATAGTGTCCGTTCACTTCGCACTGAAAGACCCGTAAGTTGCTTCGGGCCCTTGGCGCAGCCTGCTATCGAGCCACGGGCTCGCAAAGCCAGCCAACGATGCGGCGCACCGCCGGCAGCAACAGCAGCAGCGTCGGAAAGGCCACCATCCAGGACAGGCCCCAAGCCGTCAGCCAGGTGGCCGGCAGGTCGGGCTGGAAGCCAAGGCTTTTCAGTGTCGAGATGAACGACACGATGAACGTCATCAGCAACGACAGCACCAGCGGGCCGAGGACGGCGGCATAGCGCGCAGGCAGCTTCCTGCGCGGGGTTTTCATGGTCATTTGGATTTTTCCCTGAAGCATCCGGTCCGTCGCATTGGCATCCATTCGCCGGTCTTCCGGCGTAACTGCCCGGAAACGACCGGGGTGGATGCGTTGCTTCACGTCAGACGCTTACGGAGGGGTCTTCGACCCTCACGCGCTTCCTAGCTGCCCTTGCCGGCGAAATCAATCCTGCTGGCGCATTTTCAGATACATCGTAAGATATATCTTGACTCGATCGTGGCGAGCACCTAATTCAGATATATCGTAAGACATAACTCAAGGCAGACAATGCACAAAGACAATCATTTCGGGCATCATCGTTTTGGCGAACACGCCGAGCGCGTTTTCATGCATATGGCCGGCAAGTTTGGCGGACGCGGCGGGTTCGGCCCGTTCGGGCATGGCATGAGAGGCGGCGGCGGACGCGGCGGACCAGGCGACATGTTCCGCGCCGGGCGTATGCTGGCTGACGGCGATCTCAAGCTGATCACGCTGTCGCTGCTGGCCGAGGCGCCGCGGCACGGCTACGACATCATCAAGGCGCTGGAGGAGCGCACCAGCGGCGTCTACAGCCCGAGCCCCGGCGTCGTCTATCCGACGCTGACCTTCCTGGAAGAGGCCGGCTATGCCGTTTCTGCGGCGGAAGGCAACAAGAAGGTGTTTTCGATCACCGAGGCAGGGCAGGCGCATCTCAACGAAAATCGCGAGATGATCGACCACGTGCTCGACCATCTCGAGCGCTTCGGCCGCAAGATGGCGAAGGCGCGCGAGTGGTTCGGCTGGAACGATGACGGCGACGGTGGCCGGCGCGGCCGCGGCCGCTCGGAAAAGCGCGACGAATTCCGCGCCGTGCGCCACCGGCTGCGCGCCGCGCTCGGCGAAATCGTAGATGCGCCTGAAGCAAAGCAGGCCGAGGCAATCAGCATATTGGAAGCTGCCGCAGAGGCCCTGGAAGCGCTGTCGCGCGACTGACCCCTGAGTGCCAAGCCAGCTGCGGCCCTTGCCCGCTCGGCCAAGGACCGGTACTGAAAATCATCCTGCACCACGCTATGTGGTGCAGGATGATTGCCGTTGGAGGATACCCCATGTCTTTTCTGAAGCGTCTTTTCGGCGGCGGCAACGAAGCCGCTGAGCCAAAGACAGCGGCGCCGGTAAAGCAAATCGAGCACAAGGGATTTTTGATCAGCGCCACGCCCTACAAGGCGGAGGGCCAGTACCAGACCTGCGGCGTGGTTTCGAAGGAGATCGACGGCGTGATGAAGGAGCACAAATTCATCCGCGCCGATCGCTTTGCCGGGCTTGATGACGCTGTCGACATCTCGATCAAGAAGGGCATCCAGCTGGTCGATGAGCAAGGCGAGAAGATCTTCGGGTAGATCCGTCGTAAGGCAAGCGCCATGTCAGCGCTTGCCTTTGGCTTCGGTGGTCAATGCCATCTGTGGACGCCCCTTCGGACGCAAGCGATTTTTTTGGCGGTAGGCACGATGTCGGATGCTGCCATCTGTCCGGCCTCCTGAT